>NZ_JBAKHR010000054.1:0-22866 GCF_036902955.1 Micromonospora sp. CPCC 205558 | reverse complement strand
TCTCAAAGAACAACCACACACCGATCAAAGCACCACACTCAGTGGAACCCATCTCGGGGCTTTCCGTACCGCGTCCCCGCCGCTCTCGCGCCGGGCACTTTTACTACGTTACCTCACCGTCTTCGCCGTGTCAAACCGTGTGTCCCGGTCTGTCATGCTTCGTACGGGTCAGCGCCGGCGCACTCACGCAGCAGCGAACCGCTGCGTCAGGTCGTCGGATTCGGCAGACCGGCCGCTGCGGTTTCCCGCAGTCTCGCCCGGTTCCCTGCCGGTCGTGAACCTTACCCGGTCGGCTTCGCCGCACCAAATCCGCCTCGCGGCCGATCCGGCAAGCCCCGCCCGGACCGCGTCCGGCAGGAGCGAACCCCTGCTTGACCCGGTTGCCATCCCGTTCCGGTGCTCTAGGACCTTCGTCCCGTTTGCCCCGTTCCGCGCTGGCAGAGAGAAAGTTACGCGTCTGCGGGTTTGATCGTCAAATCCGTGGGTAGCGGCGCGCGTCACACTCGCGTCGTCTGGCGGTTTTCCCAGGTCAGAGGCGTCCAGCAACAGCGGCGGAGTCGGCAGCTGCCAGCAGCACGCCGGTCGCCGTGCCTCGGACGACCTCTGATCCTCCGAAATGAGGGCGACGATCAGGGCGTCTGCTGCCGCCTGGCGGCGAGCCAGGCCCGCACGCCAAGGACGCCAGCGGTGGTGCCGATTGCCAGCGACGCGGCGATCAGGAGCGCGTGCACCCACAGAAAGCTGGTAGCTGCGCCCTCGGCCACCGTGCTGGACTGCCAGGACCGCGGGTCCTGCCAGATGGCCACCGCGAACCTGGGCCAGATCACCCAGGTCCAGACGCCGACTCCGACCAGGAAGAGGCTCCACCCTCGCGACAGCACCATGGCAGCCGAGTATGCCAGCGCACCTGCTCAGCGGGCCGGCGACGCGAACGCACTGCCACACCTGGACAGGAGCGCCGACGTACGGAGTGCTGGCCGGCGGTTACACGCAGGCCACACCGTCCGTCACCCCGCGAGTAATCTGAGGCCGTGGTCCGGACGGGCAACTGCACCTCCGTGGCTGTCGGCCTGGTCGACGGCCTCTTCCTCGGTGCCGTGCCCCCGATCCCGACCAACTCCGGCGATGGCCGTGAGCAACTTCTGAACGTCCTCCGTGCCGGTGGTCTGCGGTTCCGCGCCGGCGCGCGATGGCGGACGGCTCGCTGAGTCGATCCCGCTGACCGAGCAGGGCTGAGCCCTTCTTGGCGCGCGCCCACGCATGACCCACCTTCGGATAACGAGAGGCACCACCATGTCCGTCGCACGAATGCTCACCGGCGACCGGCCCACCGGCCGCCTGCATCTCGGCCACTACGTCGGCAGCATCGCCAACCGGGTACGGCTGCACCGGCGTTACGAGAGCTTCTTCATCATCGCCGACCTGCACATGCTCACCACTCGCAACCGCCGCGAGGACATCGACCAGGTTTCCGGGAACGCCCGCGAGATGGTGACCGACATCCTCGCCGCCGGGGTCGACCCGGATCGGGCCACTTTCTACCTCCAGTCGGCCATCGGAGAGGTTGGTGATCTCAACACCCTCCTGCAGAACCTGGTGACCGTTCCCCGGTTGGAACGGGTGCCCTCACTCAAGGACATGGCCCGCGACGCCGGCAAGGAGGAGATGCCGTACGGGCTGCTGGGTTATCCGGTGCTCCAGGCCGCGGACATCCTCTGTGTCAAGGGGGAGGTGGTTCCGGTCGGGCGGGACAACGCCGCACACGTCGAGGTGACCAGGGAGATCGCCCGACGCTTCAACCACCTGTACGGCCCGGTCTTCCCGGTGCCAGAGCTGATTTCGGCGGACACGCCGAGCCTGGTGGGCACCGACGGCGCGGCCAAGATGAGCAAGAGCCGGGGCAACACCATCGCGCTCTCCGACGACGCGGCGACGGTGCGTCGCAAGGTGCTCGGCATGTACACCGACCCGAACCGGGTGCGGGCCGACGTGCCCGGCACGGTGGAGGGCAACCCCGTGTTCGCGTACCACGAGATCTTCAATCCGGACCGCGACGAGGTCGCCGACCTGGCCCGGCGTTACCGGGCCGGGCGGGTGGGTGACGTGGAGGTCAAGGAACGGTTGGTCGTCGCGCTGGAGGGATTCCTGGCGCCGATCCGGCAGCGTCGGGCCGAGATCGAAGCTGACCGGGGTCTGGTCGACCGGCTGATCGTCGAGGGCACGGAACGGACCCGCGAGGAGGTACGCCAGACCGTGCTCGAGGTGCGCCGGGCGATGGGGCTGACCGGCGCGTACCAGCAGGTGCGGCGGCGGGCTGAGCGCAGCCGACGCCGGACGGACGCGGCGACCTGACGCCGGACGGCGCTGAGCGAGGAGACCGGACGAAGCGCCGAGCGAAATGGCGCAGAATGCCAGGATGAGGAGGATCTCTGATATTCGTCCGGTGCCTACGGCAGTGACGCACCGGACCACGATGTTCGAGATCTTCTTCGACCTGGTCTTCGTCTTCGCACTCACCCGGGTCATCACGTTCATGGCGGGGTCGCCGGGCGCGCTCACCCTGGCCCAGGGGCTGCTCCTGCTGCTTCTGCTGCTCTACTCCTGGTCGCCGTACATCTGGGTGGGAAACCTGGTCCGGCCGGACGTCGGCCCGGTCCGCGCCGCCACCCTGGTCGCGATGGCGGCGATCTTCGTGGCCGCGCTGGTGTTGCCGGACGCGTGGCAGCAGAGCCCGGAGCTGTTCGACGCGCCGCTGACTCTCGCGCTGGCCTACGTGGTCGGCCGGGCCGTGCAGCTGGTGATTCTGTTCTGGGCGAGCGCGACCAACCCTCCGCTGCGCTCGACGTTGCGGTTCTTCGCCGTGCCGGTCGTGCTGGGCTGGGTCCCGCTGATCATCGGCGCCGTCCTCGGTGGTGCAGCCCAGACCGCGCTCTGGACGGTCGCGTTCCTGCTGGACATCGGCGGCGCCCGGATCGCTTCCACCTTCCGGCCGTGGCAACTGCGCAGCGTGGACCACTTCGCCGAGCGATTCGGTCTGGTGCTCATCATCGCGCTCGGGGAATCCCTGATCTCTGCCGGAGCAGGCCCGAGGGCGATGGCGCCGGTCGGCTCTGCCCTGCTGGCCGCGCTGCTCGGCCTCACCAGCACGGTGTGCCTGTGGTGGCTCTACTTCGATCGGCTGGCGCCCACAGCCCGAGAGGCCATCAGCAACGTGCCGGTTGAGCGACGGGCCAAGGTGGCCGGCGACGCGTACAGCCTCGGGCACTCCACGCTGATCATCGGCGCGATCTACGTGGCGCTGGGCATCGAGGAGGTGATCGCCCACCTCACCGAGGGGGCGGCGCATTCCGACCGGCTGGGCTGGGAGGCCGCGACAGCGCTCTACGGCGGCACCGCCCTCTACCTGCTCAGCAGGTTGGTCTTCCGGCGGTTGACCGTCGGCACGGTGGTTCCGACGCAGGTCGTCGCCGCGTTGCTGCCGCTGCCCCTGCTGGCGATCGGCCGATCCCTGCCGCCACTGGCCGCGCTCACCCTGCTGACGGCCTTCCTGATCGGCGTGACCTGGCTCGAGCGACGGATGGACCGACGCGACGAACGAGCCGACCCTGCGCGGCCGCGCCTGCGGTGAGCGGAGCCGGGGCAGGAAATCCGGCCGGGCCGTGTCGATATCCGTGGCCCACGTTCGTCGTCATGCTGTACGGCGACACCGCCGCACCGAGAGGAGCCGAAACGTGAAGTACATGCTGCTGTTCATGAGTCCCATGGTCGACGGAGAGGTCGTCGACAACGGGTGCAGCTTCGAGGACTGGATCCGCTACGACCGGGAGATGAAGGACGCCGGCGTCTGGGTCTCCGGGCATCCGCTACAGGACCTGACCACCTGTACGACAGTGCAGGTGAGCCCCGACGGCGAGCGCACGATCACCGACGGGCCGTTCGCCGAGACCCGTGAGCTGCTCGGTGGGTACGACGTCATCGACGTGCCGGACCTCGACGCCGCGCTGGAGTGGGCCGCCCGCAGTCCCGGGGCCACCGGCCCCGGATCGGTCCAGGTCCGTCCGATCGCCGAGATCGACGTGCAGGTCTGACCGTGCCGGGTGAGAGGGCAGCCGTCGGGTCATCGGTGGAGGCCGTGTTCCGGGAGGAACGCGGCCGACTGCTCGCCTCGCTCGTGCGCCGCTTCGGCGACCTCGACCTGGCCGAGGAGGTCGCCTCCGAGGCCATCGAGGCGGCGCTGACCCACTGGCCGACCGACGGCGTCCCGAGCCGGCCGGGCGCCTGGTTGCTCACCACGGCCCGGCGTCGAGCTGTGGACCGGCTGCGTCGCGACCGGGTGCTGGCGACCCGGCTCGCCGTCCTCCGGGCCGAGGCTGAGCGGGCTGATCACGCCCCGCCCGCCGACGCGGACCGTGACCTGCCCGACGACCGGCTGGCGCTCTTCTTCACCTGCGCGCACCCGGCTCTCGCCGGGCAGGACCGTGGAGCACTCACCCTGCGGTTCCTGGCCGGCCTCACCACGGCCGAGGTCGCGCGGGCCTTCCTGGTGCCGCCCGCAACCATGGCCCAGCGACTCGTCCGCGCCAAACGGAAGATCCGCGACGCACGCATCCCGTTCCGGGTGCCGAGCGACGACGAGCTGCCCGGTCGTCTGCCCACGGTGCTCCAGGCCGTCTACTCGATCTTCACCGAGGGGTACGCGGCCAGCTCCGGCCCGAATCTCCAACGGATCGACCTGGCCGAGGAGGCCATCCGGCTGGGCCGGATCCTGCGCCGGCTGCTGCCGGCCGAGCGGGAGGTCGCCGGGCTGCTCGGCCTGATGCTGCTGGTCCACGCCCGACGCGACGCGCGTACCGGGCCGGACGGCGCCATGATCCTTCTCGACGAGCAGGATCGGGGCCGCTGGGACCGCCCCATGATCGAGGAGGGGCGGGGCCTGGTGGTGGTCGCGCTGACCGGCCGAGCGCCCGGGGCGTACGGGGTGCAGGCCGCCATCGCCGCGCTGCACGACGAGGCCGCCGACGTCGCCAGTACCGACTGGCCGCAGGTGGTGGCGCTCTACGACGTGCTGCTCGCCCTGGTGCCCTCGCCGGTCGTCGCGCTGAACCGGGCCGCCGCTGTGGCCATGCGGGACGGCCCGGAGGCGGGGCTCGCGTTGCTCGACGAGTTGGCCGACGATCCGCGCCTGCGCGGCCACCATCCCTATCCGGCGGCGCGGGCGGACCTGCTGCGCCGGCTCGGCCGGTACGCCGAAGCCGCGACCGCCTACCGCGACGCGTTGGCGCTGGTCGGCACCGAACCGGAGCGCGCGTACCTGCTCAGCCAGCTGAGATCCGTCACGACCGAGTGAGCTGTACCCTTCCCCGGGTGAGTCTGCCGCTGCCTCCCGGGCCCTTCGCCGCGTACCTGTTCGACTGCGACGGCACCATCGTCGACTCGATGCCGCTGCACTACCTGGCCTGGCAGCGGGCTCTGCGGGAGTGGGGCTGCGAGTTCCCGGAGGATCTCTTCTACGCCTGGGGTGGGCGGCCCACCGCCGACATCATCGTCGCCCTGAACGAGCAGCAGGGCCTGTCCATGCCGGTGGCGGCCGTCGTCGAGCGCCGGGAGAGCTACTACCAGGAGTTGCTGCCGCAACTCGCCGCGGTGCCCGAGGTGCTGGCGCACATCCACGACGCGCACCGGCGGGTCCCGTTCGCCGTCGTCTCCGGCAGCACCCGCGCGTCGGTCACCGCCTCCCTGGGCACGTTGGGCCTGCTGGACCGGTTCGACGTCCTGGTCTGCGCCGACGACTACACCCGGGCCAAGCCCGACCCGGAGGCGTTCCTGCTCGCGGCGGAGCAGCTCGGCGTACCCCCGGAGTCCTGCCTGGTCTTCGAGGACACCGACCTGGGCATCCAGGCCGCGACGGCGGCCGGCATGGCATCGGTACGCGTGCCGCAGCAGCGCACGCCCTGAGGTCTCAGGCCACGGTCAGCAGGAGCTTGCCGGCGTAGGACGTCTTCAGGCGCTGGTGCGCGTCCCGCACCTTGCCCAGTGGGAACGTCTGCGCGACGTGCACCACGAACGGCCCCGCCTCGATGAGTTCGTTGAGGCGCTGCAACTGTCGGGGGTTCGATTCGCCGTCGTACGCGCGGACCGTGACGCCCGGCCGTTCCTGCGGCTCCGGTCGCACCCCGTGGGCGTACGCGACCACCCCACCATCGGCCAGCGCCTCGGTGAGGCGGTCCAGCGTCGCGCCGCCGGCCATCGCCAGGATGGCGTTCACCCCGCCCGGCGCCGCGTCCCGGATCCGGGCCAGCACCTCGGTCATGTCGCCGTGGCCGTCGAGGGACACGTCGGCACCGAGCCGGGTCACCAGCGCCACGCCGTCCGCTCCGGACGCCACGGCGATCACGTTCAGCCCCTGCCGCTTCGCCAACTGCACGGCCAGGTGGCCCTGACCGCCGCTCGCGCCGAAGATCAGCAGCCAGGCGCCGGCCGACAGGCTGACGGTGTCGAGCCCGGCGAGCGCGGTGAGCGCGTCGGTGGGCATGGCACCGGCGTGCTCGGCGGGCACACCATCGGGCACCTTCGCCGCGTACTCCGCCTTGACCGACGCGTACTCGGCGTAGAGGCCACCCTTCGGCCGGGTGGTGGCGGAGACGTAGACCAGGTCGTCCACCGCCAGGCTGGTCACCTTGCTGCCAACCGCGATGACGGTGCCGGCGCCGTCGGAGCCGGGCACGATCGGGAGGCCCGAGCCTTCCGGCACCAGCACACCCTCCCGCTCGTACGCGTCCCACACCCCGACGCCAGCGCTCCAGACCTTGATCAGCACCTCGTCGTCGGCGACCTGCGGGATCGGCAGCTTTCGCAGGGTGATCACCTCCGGCCCGCCGAACTCGTCGAAGGCCGCGGCCTGCATCCGCTCTGGCACATCCCCGTCACCCATGTGGATTCCCTCTCCGTGCCGGCGTCACCGTCGCAGCATGCCGGCTCGGCAACAGGCATGGCCCGGAGCTGAGGGCCGTTCACCCACAAGGGCGAACGCCATGCTCGCCGGGCGTAGCCGGGGCGGGCAGGGGAAGGCCCGGGTTCCGCGCCGGGCGGGTCGCGCTGGCCGCAGTACCGACGGAAGGGGCATCGTGCAGGCGCCGTCGACGCGGGCCACGGCCTGGCTCCTGGTGGCACTGGCCGCAGCCTCCGGCTGCCTCGACGTCATCTGCCTGACCAGGCTCAACGGCTACTTCGCCAGCGTGATCACCGGCAACCTGGTGCACTTCGGTCAGGCCCTCGCCACGGCCGAGACCCGCGCGCTCGCGGGGGCGGTGGTGGCGGTCGGCGGGTACGCGGTGGGGGTGGCCGCTGCCACGGTGCCGTTGCGCCACACCCCGCCGGGATGGAACCGCCGTACCGCGGTGGTGACCTCGGCCGAGGCGGTGTTGTTGCTCGGCTTCACGGCGGGCTGGTTGGCCTGCTCGGCGCGTCCCGGCTACGGATTCGGGCTCGTGCTGCTGGCGATGGCGGCCGTGTCGAGCGGCATCCAGAGCGTGATCACCGTGGCTGCCGGCATCCGGGGCGCGTCGACCACCTACCTGACCGGCTCGCTGACCGAGCTGGTCCGGCGTCGCATCCTCGACCCGCACCGGTTTGCCGACGTGGGGGGCGTCGGCCGGTTGGCGGGGCTGGTGGTGGGTGCCGCGCTCGGCACCGTGGTGCTGCGTACGGCCCCGACCTGGGCATCCGTGCCGGCGGCGGTGCTCGTGATCGCCGTGCTCGCGTTCGCGATCGGCCTCATCCGGCGCAGGATCCCCGTGCGCGGATGATGATCGCTGGGCGATAAGCGGCATTTGGTGGTTTTTATGTACTTAGGCTGGCGGTAACGATCTGACGAGAGGTGGCCCGGATGAACGGAGCGGAAGCACTCATGCGGACGCTGGCAGACGGCGGCGTCGAGGTCGTCTTCGCCAATGCGGGCACCACCGAGATGCACATGGTCGGAGCCATGGACGGCGTCCCGCAGCTTCGCGGGGTGCTGACGCTCTTCGAGGGCGTGGCGACCGGCGCGGCCGACGGTTACGCGCGCATCGCCGGCAAGCCCGCCGCGACGCTGCTGCACCTGGGACCGGGATTCGCCTACGGGTTGACGAACCTGCACAACAGCCGTCGGGCCAACTCGCCGGTGGTCAGCATCGTGGGCGACCACCCGACCTACCACAACGTCTACGACTCGCCCCTGACCTCTGACATCGCCGCCCTCGGCAGTTGGCTACGCGGCTCGGTCCGCCGCCCCGAGAACGCCGCGGGCACGGGGACCGACGCCGCCGCCACCCTGGCCGCGGCCGTGGAACCACCCGGGCAGGTCGCCACCGTGATCGTGCCGGCGGACGCCTCGTGGGACGACGGCGGAGTGGTCGGCACGCCCGCCGCCCGTAAGCCTCCGCCGCCGGTGACCCAGGACGTGATCGCGCGGATCGCGGACGTGCTTCGCAGTGGCGAACCGACCGCCCTGGTCATCGGCGGTCCGGCGGTCCGCGAGGCGGGCCTCTGCGCGGCGAGCCGCATCGGTGCCGCCACCGGCGCGCGGGTGTTGCAGGAGCTCTACTCCAACCGGCTCGAGCATGGCGCCGGCCTGCCCACCTTCCCTCGGCTGAGCTTCTTCCCCGACCAGACGGTCAAACAGTTGGCCGGGGTGAAGCACGTCATCACCGCCGGTGCCAAGGAACCCGTCGCCTTCTTCGCCTACCCCGACGTGCCAAGCTGCCTCGTCCCGGAGAGCGCCCAGTCACACGCGCTCGCCGAGGCCGGCCAGGACGCCGTCGCCGCGCTCGAGCAACTCGCCGACCTGCTGGCGCCCGACACCGCTCCCGACGTCACCAAACCCCACCGGCCGACGATGCCGAGCGGGCCGCTCACCCTCAAGAGCTGGACCGAGGTCGTCGGCGCGCTGCTGCCCGAACGGGCGATCGTCGTCGACGAGACCGTCAGCTCCGGCACCGCCCTGGCCGCGGCCACCGAGGGCGCTCCCCGACACGACGTTCTCATGCAGTGCGGCGGCGCGATGGGCGACGGTCTGCCGCTGGCCGTCGGCGCCGCCATCGCCGCCCCCGACCGGCCGGTGGTGGCGTTGGTGGCCGACGGGTGCGCCATGTACACAGTCACCGCCCTCTGGACCCAGGCCCGCGAGCGACTGAACGTCACCAACGTGATCCTCAACAACCACGCGTACGCGATCCTCCGGGCGGAGTGGGGTTACTTCACAGTGCGCCCCGGCCCTGGCAAGGCTGATGACAACCCGTTGTTCGACCTGGCCAACCCGGCGGTCGACTACGTGAGGCTGGCGGAGGGACTCGGCATCACCGCCAGTCGCGCGACGACCGCCGAGGAACTCGCCGAGCAGTTCTCCCGGGCCATCGCCGAGCCGGGACCACACCTCATCCAGGCGGTGATCCCGGCGGTCGGCTGAGTGATCAGGAGGTCTGCGGCTCCGGGCCACGAAGCGCCTGCTCAACGGCGTCGCGTACGCGGGCGTCCTCGCGTGCCTTGCTCAGCGTCTGGTTGCGGCGCCGGTACAGGTACGTCCCGACGAGCACGGCGATCAGCACGACGAGCACCAGCACCAGCATCCAGGGCAGGGCCCAGCCGTGCGCGGTGGCCTGGACCGGCTTGAGCGAGGTGGTGGAGCCCGAGGCGTCGGTGAGCAGGGGCATCAGGGTCGCGGTCGCGGCCAGCGAGATGGTGGGAGCCACCCCGTGTACGGGCACCGTCATGTCCCAGCTCTCACCCGGAAGCAGCTCGGGCAGCGCGGCGATGTCCTCGGCCCGTACCTTCAGCAGGCCGAACGGGCCCGCGACGTTCATCGTCTGCTGGCCGGAAAGGGCCGCGTTGCCGACGTTGTGGACCTTGAAGGTGACGGTGGCGTCACCCTTGCTGAACGGGTTGGTCGGCCCGGCGTACGTCACGTGCAGGTTCTCGATCGCGAGGTTCGGCTTCAGCTCGCCGCCGACCCGCAACTTGATCCGGATGCCGAGGCGCCGGTCGACGTTGATCCCCTCAGCCTGGTCGGCCTGGGTCAGTGTGGTGAGGATGCCGCCGACGTAGTCACCGGGCGTGGCGTTCCCGGGAACGCTGACCTTGAACGGGACCTGGGCCGTCTTTCCGGGCTGGATCACGACGCTGCCGGCGTTCGGCTTCACCCAGGCGCCGATCGCGGTGGACTTCTTGTCCTTGGTGAGCAGGTCGAGTTGGCCGGCGTCGGTGGTGAAGCCGTCGGCGGCGTACACGGAGAGGCTCAGCGGCGCCGGGCCGCGGTTGGCCACGACCATGGCGTCCTCGACGGCCCCACCGGGGTTGACGTTGTAGCTGTAGCTGGACCGGGCCTCGCCGTAACCGTTGGAGGCCGTCCGCACCGTCCAGGCGACGTTACCGTCCGCCGCATGGGCGGGACCGGTGCCGACACCGACGGCCGCGACGACGGCGAGCAGGGACAGTGCGGTCGTACGGAGGAGTGCGGCGGGCGTGGTCTTCCAGCGCGTTACGGACGGGTACATGTCGGTTCCTTGAGGTGATCTTGGAAGGGGGCAAATGGGTGGCGGGGTAGGCACCCGAAGGTGCCTACCCCGCCCGATGGAACTGGTCGGTCAGCTGCTCAGCGCGGTGATCGTGAGGGTGGTGCGGTAGCTACCCTTCGCGATGCTGTCCGGGATCTTCAGATCCAGGTCGGCGCCGAGCTTCGCGCCGCCACGCGGGTGACCCTGCGCGGCCGCGGCGAGGCCGCTGGAGACCGAGAGGCCCTTGCCCTGGTCGTCGTAGGACGACAGGACCGGGGCACCGGCCTCGGCGCCCGCGCCGGCGTCGAGCACGTACGGGTTCCAGCCCAGGTAGGAGCCCGAGAAGGTCTTCTCGGCGTCGGTGAAGTCACCGACGTTGGCCGAGATCGACCACGGGGCGAGCGAGCGGCGGCTGTCCGACACGAGGATCGGGTTGATCTTGCCGTTCGCCTGGAAGTAGGTGCCGTTGCGCTCCTGCGCGGTACCCAGGTCCACCAGGCCGTTGTAGCCGTCGATCGTCCAACCGAACTCGCCCGGGGCCGGGTTCGGCACGTTCACCTGGATGGACTGGCCGTCAGCGTTGAACGGGTGGATCGTCGTGTTGTCCACGATCGAGCCGACCGGCTGTCCCTCGGCGGTGTTGCTGCAGGAGACGCCCTTCTCGACGGCCGCGTTCGGCGCCGCACAGGTGCCACTGCGGATGTTCTGGAGCACCAGCTTGTCGGCCTTGACCTGCACCTTGACGTAGCTGCGGACGTGCTCCTGGTTCTGCGCGGAGTTGAACCAGTAGTTGCTCGGGTTCAGCGGGTCCGGGCCGAGCCCTTCGACGCCGGTGCCGGAGCCGTCCGGCTTCTTGATGTCGTAGTACTTCGAGCCGGAGGCCGAGTTGGCGGTCACGTAGATGACGCCACCCGGACCGGGGAACACGTCGGCCGCACCCGGCTGCTCGGCCGGGTTCTCCTTCTGACCGTTCTTGATGGAGTAACTGCGGGTGTAGACGTGGTCGTGACCCTGCAGCACCATGTCGATGCCGAGGTCGGAGAAAGCGGTCGTGAAGTCCTTCCGGCGGTTCTTGTTGTCCGCGTCGGTGGAGTGGCTCGCCGCCGAGTAGATGGCGTGGTGGTAGACCAGCACCTTCCACTTCGCCTCGGAACCGTGCTTCTTGACCACGTCGGAGACGTACGCGACGTGCGCCGCGTCGCCGCCGAGCGAACCGTCGGTCGGGTTGACGTAGCTGTTGCTGTTCAGGTCGATGAACAGCACGTCCTTGTAGATGTACCAGAAGTCTCCGCCGGAGCGGGTCGACTGGTCCCCGTTGTAGTACTGGGCCGAGCGATCCGTGTTCGGGGTGAAGTGGTGCTGCTCCCAGGACTTACCGCCGACATCGTGGTTACCGATGGTGGCGGCCGTCGGGTACTGCCGCAGCTGGTCCGGGGCGAGGTACGCGTCCCACTGAGCCTCGTTGTTCGCGGACTCGACGTGGTCGCCGCCGGAGACCAGCAGTTCGGCGTTCGGGTTCGCCGCGGTGGAGACCTTCAGGGTCTCCGCCCACCCGGCCTGGTCCTTCGCGACATCACCGGAGGCACCGATCTGCGGGTCGCCGAAGAACAGGAAGTCGAAGTCACCCTCGAAGTCCCGCGTCTTGAAGGCGTACGCCGGGGACCAGCTGCCTTCGGCACCGACCCGGTACGAGTACGCCGTGTTCTCACGCAGGTTGCTGATCGTGGCGTGCCGGTTGAACCCGGTGGTGGAGGTGTTCGCCGCACCGACGGCGTCGAAGCTGATCGCGCTGGCCGGGAACTCGCCGTTGACGATCTCGGCGGTCGGGGCGAGCTGGATCTTCTGCGCGGTGTCTGCGGAGGAGTACCAGGTCACGATGCGCTGGGTCTCGTTGGCGCCGACGCCGAGGACCACACCGGTGATGGTGGTGGACTCGGCCGCGCTCGCGGTGGCCATCAGGCCACTACCGAGGGCCGCGCCCATTCCCAGGAAGCCGGCTGCGACCCCGGCGACCAGGCGACGCCGCACGAGCGCGGAGGCCCGTGCCGAGGTGCTCAATGTCATCGACATTGTTCCCTTTTCAAATAGAGAAGTGGATTGTGCCTTCACCCGACGCCGGGGAAGCAATTCCACGCTTTCGCTGCCCGGTGAACCGATCATGAACGTGATCTTGCGAGAAACTGCACTTCGCAAACTACTTAGCCCTACTCATGATCCAGAAACGCGCTGCACAAACCAGATCAACCCCATAATGGACACGCCTGCAGAAACGGCCCCGGTCGCCCAGAGGCCAACTTTCGGCGCACGGCGGCGGAGCACGAACAGCAGCGGGAAGACGACAGCGATAATCGTCAACTGAACGACCTCGATGCCGACGTTGAACACCAGCAGAGACCACAACAGGGTCCAGGACCACGCCTCATTGATGCCCAGTGCGCCCGCGAAGCCCAGGCCGTGCACGAGACCGAAGCAGAACACCACACCGAGGCGGATCCAACCGGCCCGATCCAGGCTGAAGTGCCCGCGCCCGGCCGTCTCCAGATCGGCCGCGTGCGCACCGCGCCGCCAGATCCCCCACAGGTGCCAGCCGGCGACGACGGCGATCGACAGCGCGATGACCGGCTCCACGATCGCCCCCGGCACCTCGACCAGGCCGAGCGCGGCGAGCATGAACGTCACCGAGTGCGCCAGGGTGAAGCTGGTCGCCGCGAGCACGATCTCCCGGAGCCGCCGCGACCCGGCGATGAGCGCCAGCAGGAACAGGATGTGGTCGATCCCGCCCAACAGATGCTCGGCGCCCAGGAGGAAGAACTCACCGAACCGCTCGTACCAGGCCTGCGCTGTCGAGAAGGACGGGTTGGCGGCGTCGAGCGCCGCGCTGCCCGAACGGCCGTCGATCTCGTAGGTGACGATCGTCTTCGTACCCTTGACGTAGCCCTCGCCGTCCGGGAAGAGGCCACTGCGCACCACGTGCTCGTCGACCCGCTCGGGGCAGGTCCAGTCGAACTGCAGGTCCGCGTACGGCACGCCCTCGCGGTCGCCGATCGTCGCGTCGCCCACCTGCGTCGGCTGACAGGCCGCACCCTTGGAGCTCACCGAGAACCGGTCGGAGACGTACCTGAGGACCGTCGACGCGTGACTCTTCAGAGCGGCGGCCTGGGCGGCGGTGTCGCCCGCCTCGAACGCGGCGGTTCCCGCCTGAAAGAGCGGGTCGTCGTCACCGGTATCCGCGGCGGAAACGACGAGGAGGTCGTATTCGAGCTCCAGCACCGTCCGAATGTGACCCTCGTCTCCCGCATCAATTTTCGCGTACACGGTCGACGAGAAGCCGTGCGCGGACGCCGGCTCGGCGGCCAGAAACGGAACCACCGCTGCGGCGAAACCGACAGCGGCGACGATAACGGTACGGCGGATGCGGCCTGACATTCGACTCCCTCGGTTGGCCAGTGCACGTTGCATGCCGCGGGTTAACACCAACCCCCGCACCGACGAACCGCCGGCAAACAAAGTCCCCGAACGGCCTTCCACCGATTGCCGGTGGCCAGAATTGAGATAGGAATACGAAGAAGTACGCGCACATTCCGCCACCACCCGGAGGACGATCACCTTGCGCCCCCCGCTTCGGGCCGTTGCCCTGCTGGCCGCGACCGCCGCACTGGTCACCGCCTGCAACTCCAGCGACGACTGGTCCGAGCCACGTCCGACGCCCAGCGCCATCGGCGTCCTCGGCCCGGGGTTCGTCGACCCGTCCGCGAAGCCCGCGCCGGAGGCGACCATCACCCCGAAGCCCGGCTCGTGGGCCAATGTCCACCCGCCGAAGGACTACCGGGTGGTCCTGTTGACCAGCGGTTCGGACAAGCCGACCACGTCGCTCGTGACAGCGGTCAAGGAGTGGGCCGACGACGAACACGTCGACCTGAGGACGATCGCCGTCGGCGACGCGCACAGCACCGTTCCCAGCATCGCGAAGGCGATGGAGATGGGTCCGGACCTCATCGTCAGCGCCGGCAACGACCTCATCGACGCGCTCGCGTTGGTCACCCCGAACCACCTGGACGAGAAGTTCCTCGTGGTCGGCGCGGAGCTGGCCGAGCCCACCCACAACGTCACAGCGGTCGACTGGGACGGCGCGTCGTTCCGTGGTGAGGGGCTCGGCATGTCCTCGACGTACGACCCGAACTCGTTCACCCCGGACCGCTGCGCGGCGGCCATTCGGGCCGGCGTGGCCGCCGTGCTCAACGACCTGACCGGGATCGTGGTCTGGCTCTGACGATCCGGGCCGCAGTGTCGAGGCCGCCTACCTTGGCCCGCGATCCAGAAACTCGTACGTGGTGGTGAGCCCCTCGGGCAGGTCGGGGACCAGGGCGTTGGTGCCGTCGACCACCTGCACGTAACGCTTCCCCTGGAAGATCGAGTAGCTGCCGTCCGGAACCTGATCGATCCGGAAGAGCTGCGTAGAGGCGGCGGCATCACACGCCCGGCCGCGTACGCTGCCCGGCGCGGTGTCGTGCACGACGGTCATGCAGACCGCGTTGGCACCGGACGCCAGGAGGATCCGGTACCTGTCGCCCTCGGGGCGCAGCACCCACAGCGCCCGGTCGTCGATGCCCTGTTCGGTGGTGGCCCGCACCTGGTCGCCGTCGCGGTCGATCGCCAGGGTGGCCCCGCTCATGCCGGGCAGCACGATCTGGACCTGCCGCCGACCGGCGAGGATGTCCTGCGGTCCCGCCGAAGCGGTCGCGGACGGAACCACGGGCGGTGCGACCTGGCTGGCCGGGCCGACGCCAGGTGTCTCGACGGCGCTCCGCGCCTGCACCAGAGTGGCGCCGGCGGCGATGGCCACCACGGCCAGCCCTGCCGCGCCGACGGCCGCCCGACGCCGCCGACGCCGGTCGCTGCGGCGGCGCAACGTCTCTGCCCCCGGCAGCGTGACGACTCGCCGGACCTCGTCCACGATCGCGGTCAGATCGTCGCGCAGATCAGCCATGGGAGGTCTCCTCCTGATGCGCATCGGTCAGCAACCCGGCCATCGCTCTCCGACCACGGGCGAGGTACGTCTTCACGGTTCCGACGGGGGCCTGCATCTCGGCTGCCACCTCCGCGACGCTGAGATCGTTGAGGTGGTGCAGCACGACGGCCCGCCGCTCGTTGGCGCTGAGCCGTTGCAGCGCCTGCAGCAGCGCGACATGGTCCTCGTTCAGCGCGGGCACGCCCTGGTCGACGGCGGCCCGGCGATGTGCGCGTACCCGGTTGAACGCCTTGCGCCAGCTGCTCACCGCGATGCGGGAGGCGACCCGGCGGACCCACGCCTCCGGACTGTCCGTCTCCCGCACCGTCCGCCATCGCTGCCACGCTCGCATGAACGCCTCGGCGACGGCGTCCTCGGCCTCGGCGCGGTTGCCGGTGAGCGCGTACACGTGACCCACCACCCGACCGGCGCAGGCCGCGTAGAGGGCGTCGAACTCTTCGGCATCACGCATCGGACCGGTGCCCTCCAACGCCTCGTCCCCTGGTCACCGCCGCATGGAACTCGCCCGGGTGGACCGGTCGCGTCGGCGCGGGGCGAGATTGTGGCCCCCGTCACACCGGAGTGATCAACCTAACGACCTGGCCAGGCGTCATCGTGCCGACCCGGGAGACGCCCGTGGCGGAGAGGACGATGTGCGACGACGGCAACGACGCGCCCTGACAGCCGGCATACTCGCGACCGCGCTGGTTGCGGCGGGCCTGGCCGCCCAACCGGCGAACGCGCAGGAGAAGCCGGCGGCCACCGTCCCCGGCACCGCCGGAAGCTTCACCCTGATCACCGGGGACCGCGTGTCGCTGGACGCGGCGGGTCGCCCGCAGATCCAGCGAGGGCCGGGGCGGGCCGCCATGCGGTTCGTGAGCAGCCGGGAGGACGGTCACCAGTACGTCATCCCGGTGGACGCGATGCCGCTGGTGCGGGACGGGCGGCTCGACCGCCGCCTGTTCGACCTCACCACGCTAGGCGAGTTCGGCTACGACGACCGGGCGGCGGAGTTGCCGCTGCTGGTCGCGTACCCCGAGAACATGGCGGCGCGGGCGCGGACCGCGACCACCGGGGGTGCCGGGCTGGTGCGGGCCGACCTGCCGGCCGCCCACGCGCTCGCGGTCCGGGCGGACCGGGACGACCGGGTGACGCTCTGGACGTCGCTCACCCGCGGTACGGCGTCCGCGCGCACCCTCACCGACGGGGTCACCCACATCTGGCTGGACGGCAAGCGCACGGTCTCCCTCGACCACAGCGTGGCGCAGATCGGTGCCCCGGCGGCGTGGCAGGCCGGTTTCGACGGCACAGGTGTCACCGTCGGCGTGCTGGACACCGGGATCGACGCCAGCCACCCCGACTTCGCCGGACGGCTCGCCGAGGTCCGGGACTTCACCGGCGGCGGCGACCCCAGCGACTCGGTCGGCCACGGCACCCACGTGGCGTCGACGATCGTCGGCAGCGGCGCGGCCTCCGGCGGCAGGTACCGCGGGGTCGCGCCGGGGGCGAAACTGCTCGTCGGCAAGGTCTGCGCCACCACCGAATGCCAGGACTCGGACATCATCACCGGCATGCAGTGGCTCGCGCCGCAGACCCGGGTGGTCAACGTGAGCTTGGGCGGCGACGACGCGCCCGGACTCGACCCGCTGGAGACCGCGGTCCAGGAGTTGAGCCACCAGTACGGCACCCTCTTCGTGATCGCGGCCGGCAACGAGGGGAAGCCGAAGTCGGTCTCCTCGCCGGCCTCCGCCGACGACGCTCTCGCCGTCGCCGCGGTCGACGCCGACGACCAGCGGGCCTACTTCTCCAGCCGGGGCCCTCGCATCGGCGACAACCACATCAAACCCGAGATCAGCGCGCCGGGCGTCGACATCGTGGCCGCCGCTCCAGGCGGCGACTACGCCCCCATGTCGGGTACGTCGATGGCGACTCCGCACGTGGCCGGCACCGCCGCGATCCTCGTCGGTCAGCACCCGGACTGGACCGGGCCGCAGCTCAAGGCCGCCCTGATGGGCTCGGCCAAGCCGACCGGCGCGGACACCATCTACGAGCAGGGCGCCGGCCGGGTCGACATCGCCCGCGCGGTCGCCCAGCCGGTCGCCGCCGACGTGGCCGCCATCGACTTTCCGGTGCAGCGCTGGCCACACGCCGACGACACCCCGTTCACCCAGGTCGTCGGCTACCGCAACACGGGCACCGCGCCGGTCACCCTGACGCTGGCCATCGCTCCGGCCCCGGCCGGCATGCTCACCGTCAGCCCGGCCACGCTTGTGGTGCCGGCCGGTGGCCGCGCCGAGGCGACGATCACGGTGGACACCAGGGTGGACGCCCCGGACGGCGTCTATCAGGGGGCGCTGACCGCGACCGGTGCCGGCGATCTGCGGGTACGGACGCCGTTCGCGCTGAACCGTGAGATCGAGAGCTACGACGTACGGCTGCCCCACACCGGCCGCGACGGTAAGCCGGCCACCGAGTACACCACCGTGGCGGCGAACCTGACCACCGGCGAGTTCTCCACCCTCGCCGCGACGCCGGGCGGCGGTGTCCTGCGCCTGCCCAAGGGCCGCTACGCGTTGTACAGCACCATCCACGAGGGGAACGTGTCGACCCTGCTCGCACAGCCGGTCCTGGACGTCCGTGGCCCGGTCACCGAGGCGATCGACGCCCGCAGCGCCAAGCCGGTCGCGGTGACCGTGCCGCAGCGCGACGCCACGCCGATCTCGATCAACGTCAGCGCCAACTGGAACGACGGGCTGCGCTACCCGGGCGTCCAACTCAGCGGAGCGTCGGTCGCGGGGGTCTTCTTCGGCCGGATCGGGCCCGCCGTCACGGCACCCGAGTTCACCGCGACGCTGGGCGTCGGGCTCGCGCGACCGGGCAAGGACGGCACCTTCCGGAACAGCCCCTTCACCTACGACCTGGCGTACGTCGGCAAGGGCGACATGTTCACCGGGCTGACCCGGAAGCTGTCGCCGAAGAACCTCGCCACCGTCCAAGCGACCTACCGCAGCCAGTCCACCACGACGACGGCCACCCGGTTCCACCGCGCGTCGGCGCCCGGCGGCTCCGGCCCGATCGGGTCGAACACGCCGATCGACCTGCCGTTCAAGGGCACCGAGTACTACAACACCGACGGCGGCATCGTCTGGACGTCCACGTTCGTCGAGGGCGACAACCTGACGACGCAGGATTCGACCTTCACGTCGGGTCGTACGTACCGCCAGACCTGGAACGCGGCACCCTTCGGGCCCAGCGTGACCCAGGCGCCGCCCCTGTCACCACTGGGGTACGCGGGCCGCGACGGCGACACCATCTCGATCGCGTCGGTGCCCCTCTTCGGCGACGCGACCGGTCGCCCGGCGAGCCGTGACGATCAGCCGGTGCGGTTCCGGCTGCTGCGCGACGGTAAGGAGATCGGCACCTCGGACAGCCCGTGGGCCGAGTTCGCGGTGCCCGCCGGGAAGGCCACCTACCGTCTGGAGGCGACCGCCACCCGAGGCGCACCGGACACCCTGTCGACGTCGGTCTCGGTGGCCTGGACCTTCACCTCGGCGCACACGACATCGCCGCAGCGGTTGCCCCTGACGACGGCCCGCCCGACGCCGGTGCTCGACGACACCAACACGGCCCGCAAGGGCCGGACCATGCCGGTCCCGGTGGCGCTGGACCGGCAGGCCGGCTCGAAGGCCGCGCCCAACCGCACGCTCAGCGTGTCCGCGTCGTTCGACGACGGCAGGACGTGGGTCGTGGTGCCGGTGCACCGGAACGTGGCTCTGGTCAGTCATCCGCGACGGGCCGGGTTCGTCTCGCTGCGACTGACCGCCACCGACACCGCCGGCAACACGGTCACGCAGACGATCCAGCGGGCCTACCGGATCGCCTGACGTACCACCCGGTCCGGGGCGGCGGCCGCTGAAGCCGCCGCCCCGGACCGGTCCTCAGCGCCCCAGCGCCTCAGCGCCTCAGCGCCTCAGGCGGTGAGGGCACCGTCGATGGCGATGGACGCGCCGCTGATGAAGGTGGCCTCGTCGCTGAGCAGGAACGCGGTGAGCGCGGCGACCTCGTCGGAGGTGCCGGCACGCCCGGTCGGCTGCGCCGACAGGTAGCGTTCGGCGACCTCCGGGGCCTGGCTGACCACGTTCTGCCAGAGCGGGGTGTCGATCAGGCCGGTGACCAGGGCGTTGACCCGCACACCGGAGCGCGCCACGTCGTGGGCCGCCGAGCGCGTCAGACCGATGACCCCGTGCTTCGCCGCGTTGTAGGCCGCCTGGGTCGCGTCACCCTTCACGCCGGAGACGGAAGCGTTGTTGACGATCGCGCCACCGCCGGAGGCGATGATCGCCGGAAGCTCGTACTTGAGGCCGTAGAAGACGCTGGTCAGGTTGAGGGCCAGCGACCGGTGCCAGTTGTCACTGTCGGTCTCCCGCACGCTGGCCATCGGGCCACCGCCCGCGTTGTTGAACGCGCCGTCCAGCCGCCCGTACTCGGTCACCGCGGCGTCGACGAGCCGCGCCACCTCTTCCTCGACAGTGACGTCGGTGGGCACGAAGAGCGCGGTGCCGCCCGTCTTCCTGATCTGCGCGGCGATCTCCTCGCCCCGGTCCTTGTCCCGGGCGCCGATGACCACGCGGGCCCCTTCCGTGGCCGCCCGCTGGGCGAACGCCAGGCCCATGCCCTGCGTGCCGCCGGTCACGACCAGCACCTTTGATTCCAACCGTCCAGACATCTCGACTCACATCCATCTCGACTGATCAGCCGCCGCGGAGCGCGGGGCGCGAGACGGAACGCTAACCTTTTCTGGAACGATCGACAAAGTAACGGCACTCACAACGAGTGCGACAGGCGCTGCAAGCGCACTTGCTGAGCGGGACATCGGCGTCGGAAGCACCCAATTGCGTCGAGAGTGCCGCCGTGCAGGCGCTGTAACCGCAGGCACATTCTGTGGTGGTCGTTCCACAACGTCGTTAGCGTTGGCCGAGTCGCAGCAATCCACGCAAATAGCCCTTAAGGAACAGTCATGCCCAGAGGTCGAACCGCCCCGGAGTCCCAGCGGTGGAAGGCCCTGTTGTTCATCTCCATCGCTCAACTGATGGTGGTGCTCGACGGCGCAGTCATGAACATCGCGCTCCCCTCGGCGCAACAGTCATTGCACTTCACGGACGGGAGCAGGCAGTGGGTGGTGACCGCGTACGGTCTGGCCTTCGGCGGCCTGCTGCTGGTCGGCGGCCGGGTCGGTGACATGGTCGGGCGCAAGCGCACCTTCCTGATCGCGCTGGCCGGCTTCGCGGTCGCCTCGGCGATCGGCGGCCTGGCCGTCAACGCCGCGATGCTGCTGCTCGCACGGGCGCTACAGGGTGTGTTCGCAGCCCTGCTCGCGCCGGCCGCCCTCTCGTTGCTCTCCCTGTCCTTCACGCAGCCGAGGGACCGCGCGAAGGCGTTCGGCGTGTTCAGCGCGGTCTCAATTGCTGGCGGTGCTGTCGGCCTGATCGTCGGAGGGCTGCTCACCCAGTACCTGAACTGGCGCTTCGCGATGTTCGTCCTCGTACCGATCGCGGTCATCGGGATCCTTGGCGCCAGCCGCACTGTCCACGACGACGGCGAGCGGCACCGCGCCCGACTCGACCTTCCCGGCGTCCTGCTGGCCAGCTCCGGGCTCGTCGGCCTGGTCTACGGGTTCAGCGTCGCTGAGAGCCACGGATGGTCAGCGGGCGTCACCATCGGATCTTTCGCCGCCGGGGTGTTGCTGCTGGTGACCTTCGTCGTGGTGCAGGCGCGGGTCACATCCCCACTGCTGCCACTGCGCGTCCTGACCGAACGCAACCGGGCCGCCGCGTACCTCTCGGTCGGCCTTGCGATCGTCAGCATGTTCGGGATGTTCCTCCTGCTCAGTTACTACTTCCAGCAGGTCAAGGGATGGTCGCCGGTGATGGCCGGTCTGGCGTTCATGCCGATGGCCGTGCCGCAGGCAATCGGGGCCACGCAGATCGGCGCACGACTCGCGCACCGGATCGCCCCCCGACCGATCATGGTCGCGGGGTACCTCGTCACCGCTGTCGGTCTGGTGCTGCTCGCGCTACTCGACGCGGACAGCGGCTTCCCGCAGATCGCGTTCGCCGAGGCCGTGATCGGGATCGGCATCGGCACCGCCTTCATGCCCGCGATGAGCATCTCCACCCACGGCGTCGAACCCAAGGACGCCGGTGTCGCCTCCGCGATGATCAGTTCGTCGCAACAGGTCGGCGGATCGATCGGCACCGCGTTGCTCAACACCATCGCGACCAGTTCGGCCGCCACCTACCTGCTCTCGCACGGTGGCCCGGCGGCACAGGCCCAGGAACGGAACGAGGCGCTGATGCACGGCTACTCGGTCGCGTACTGGCTCGCCGTCGGATTTGTGGTCGCGGCCGCCCTCGTCTCCGTGACCATGGTGAACGCCGGCGCTCCGAAGCACGTTCCGGCTCCGGCGGACGCCCTCGGGGACGTCGCGCCGGTGCCCGTGCACTGATCGCCGTCGGCCCTGTCTAATGGGGCTCGGTGACCGAGGACACGGTGCGTCGACTCCGTCGAGAGGGTGGAATCAGAGGTGTGGAGCAGAGAAGGCACCGGCGGGTGACGTGGTGAGGTCCACTCTTTCGCCCCACGATCGGGGTCCGTCCAGCGCTGACCTGGCGCCCAAGCCGAACGAAACGGTTCGGGTGCCGGCCGGCCATCGGCAGCGCTGGGCGGTGGAGACCATGGCGGTGGCGCCCGACGACCGGGTGCTGGAGATCGGGTGCGGGCGGGGAGCGGCCGTCTCCCTGGTCGCCGGCCAACTCGAGACCGGCCGGATCGTCGCCATCGACCGCGCCGCGTCGATGGTGCGGCTGGCGACCAAGCGGAACCTGAGCCACATCGACGCCGGCAGAGCCGAGATCCGATGTGTCGGGTTCGAGTCCGCCGATCTTCCGACCGGGCACTTCACCAAGATCTTCGCGGTGAACGTCAGCCTCTTCTGGTTGGGCGACGCGGCGCAGCAGATTGCTCGGATGCGAAGCCTGCTGGCGCCGAGAGGACGGCTCTACGTCTTCGGCGAGCGACCCACCGCCGCACACGCCACCGCGAACCTCACCGCGACCGAACTACTGCTCGGAACCCACGGTTTCGCCACCACCACATCGAGCACCACCCGTGGTCAGGGCCAGGTGCTGACCTGTGTGACCGGCACACCTGTGGAATGAGTTCGGGCCTGACCACACCGGCAACGTGAGCCGGGCGGGCTCGGCGTGATGCCGAGCCCGCCCGTTTCGTCGAGCGTGATCACCTCATGTCAGCGCTGCAGAGTCAGCAGAC
>NZ_JBAKHR010000053.1:0-24799 GCF_036902955.1 Micromonospora sp. CPCC 205558 | reverse complement strand
TCGCCCCGCGTCGCCCCGCGTCGCCCCGCGTCGCCCCGCGTCGCCCCGCGCCGCCCCGCGTCGCCCCGCGCCGCGCCGCGCCGCGCCGCAAGATCGTGCAACTTCCTGGTTGTAGTGGCCTCCACCCCCGTCGAGGCCACTACAACCAGGATCGAGCGCGATCTTGCGCGGCGGCGCGGGGTGGGGCGGGGGACGGAGGGACCGGGGCGGGGACGGGCCGGGGCGGGGACGGGCCGGGACCGGGGGCCGGGGGGACCGGGGACCGGGGGCGGGGGCGGGTCGGTTGCGGGAGGTTTGGTCGGGCTTGGGTGGGGGATGTGCTGCCGGACGTCTCTGGCGTGATCGCGGCGGCCGGTCGTGTATTGGCGGGCGCGGCGTGCGGACAACGGGGACGGTGCGCCGCTTGGCGCGCTTTAGGATTGACGAGCGGCAACTCCGGGCATACAGCGCGGTGATGAGGAAAGGAGGACAGCATGGCTGACGTGGCGAAAGCCCGCACATCCCAGAACGGGAGCGAGCCCTCCACCGCCGAGTTGGTGCAGCGGGCCACCGAGCAGATCTCCCGCCTGGTGCGGGACGAACTGACGCTGGCCCGAGCGGAGTTGACCCAGAAGGGTAAGCACGCGGGCATCGGGCTCGGCCTGTTCGGCGGCGGCGGCGCGCTCGCGTTCTTCGGCCTGGGTGCGCTGGTCGCCACGGCGATCCTGCTGCTCGACCTGGTGTTGCCCGCCTGGGCCGCGGCGTTGATCGTCGCGGTGGCCTGCTTCCTGGTGGCCGGCATCCTCGCCCTGGTGGGCAAGAAGCAGGTCAGCCGTGCCGTCCCGCCGGTCCCGGCGGCCACGGTCCGCAGCCTCCGGGCAGACATGGACACCGTCACCGCCGCAGTGAAGGACAGGGGGCGGCAATGACCGGCAACGGGACCGGCGACACGGAGGCCCTCCGCGAGGAGATCCGCCGCACCCGGGTCGAGTTGGGCGAGACGATGGAGGCGTTGGCCGCGAAGGCCGACGTCAAGGCCCGTCTCAAGGAGTCCGCCGAGCAGGCCAAGGAGCGGATGCGTGAGCAGGCGGCGCAGACCGTCGCCCGGGTTCGCGGGCAGGCCGCGCGCGGTGCCGGGATAGCGCGGGCGCGGGCGTACGAGAAGGGCGAGTCGGTACGCGCACAGGCGTACGACAAGGGCGAGCTGGTGCGCCGCCACCCGATGCCGTGGGCGGCCATCGCGGCCGGTGCGGTGGCCACCGTGGTGGTGTTGATGATCGTGCGGGGGAGGCGTAGGTGAGTAAGAGCATCGGCAGGGTCGCGTACCGGCCGGTCGGCGTGTTGATGGGCATCGCGGCAGGCGCGGTGGCCGGGGCGATCTTCCGGCAGGTCTGGAAGGTCACCGCGGGCGACGGTGAGGCGCCCAACGCGACCGATGAGGATCGCGGCTGGGGCGAGATCCTGGCAGCCGCGGCGTTGCAGGGCGCCATTTTCGCGGTGGTCCGGGCCGCTGTGGACCGGGGCGGCGCGGTCGGCGTACGCCGGATGACCGGCAGTTGGCCGGACTGACCAGACAGCGACTTCAGCCCCCTTCCCGCATTGATGGGAAGGGGGCTTTCGCATGGCATCGCCCGCCGCCCAGCGCACCTGAGGCATCCGTCAGGTCACATGTCGGAGAAATTCGTCGGAGAGGTCGTGACAGACTTTTTGCGTCCGTGATTTGCTGATCCCCGCTGTTGCGAGATGGCGTGGGTTGAGAGAAGTCTCCTTCGTGGGGCCGCCTCAGGCACCGCTGCTCAAAAACGGCCAATCGGCCGGACGGCGTGCACGGCCGCCAGTTTTTAGAGGGAGATACACATGGCTCAGGGAACCGTGAAGTGGTTCAACGCTGACAAGGGCTTCGGCTTCATCACCGTCGATGGTGGGGGTGCTGACGTGTTCGTCCACTTCTCGGCCATCCAGACCAGCGGCTACCGCTCGCTGGAGGAGAACCAGCGGGTGGAGTTCGAGATTGCGCAGGGTCAGAAGGGCCCGCAGGCTGAGCAGGTCCGCCCCATCTGAGTAGGACGGCCGGCCCCCGCCGGCCAGTGGGACGATCCAGCCCGAGGGTAACTGTGAAGCCCCGCATCCCGGTTGGGATGCGGGGCTTCACACGTGCTCGGGTCCCCAGTGGAGGCGGCGCTCAGCGTCGACGCGAGCGCAGGCCGAGCCAGATCAGCGCCAGCCCGGCCAACGCCAGGATCGGGCCGAGCACCGCCCAGATCTTCTCGTCGGTCATCAGGCTGCCGCTGACGTAGCCGAGGCCCTGGACCGTCCACACCGCGCCGATCACCACGGCCAGCAGGCCGAGGGTGAGCGGAAGCCAGCCCCTCATCGCGTCCCCTCTCCGCCGCCCGGTGCGGCGCGCCGTCGTCCAGCATCGCCGGGCGGGCGGCGCGACGCGAGCACCCCGGGCGCGCGGGTCACCACCGGTCGTGCACCTGCGGGCGGATCAGCTCGTCGTAGGTCTCGCGTACGGCTGCCAACTGCGCGTCGGTGAGCGGCGAGAGGTCCGCCGCCGCGGCGTTGCGTCGGGCCTGGTCGGCGTCGCGGGCACCGGGGATGACCACGGTGACGCCCGCCTGGTCCAGGACCCAGCGCAGCGCGAACTGCGCCATCGTGCGGTCCGCGTCGACCAGCGGGACCAGCCGGCGTACGGCGGCCAGACCTCGGTCGAAGTCGACTCCGGAGAACGTCTCCCCGACGTCGAAGGCCGCGCCGTGCCGGTTGAAGTTGCGGTGGTCGTCGGCGGGGAACTCGGTGTGCTCGTCGTAGCGGCCGGAGAGCAGGCCGCTGGCGAGCGGCACCCGGGCGATGATGCCGACACCGGCTGCCGCCGCGGCCGGCAGCACCCGCTCGAGGGGCTTGTGGCGGACCGCGTTGAGGATGATCTGGACGCTCGCCACCCCCGGTCGGGCGATCGCGGTGAGGGCCTGGTCGCAGGTCTCGACGCTGACCCCGTACCCGGCGATGGCCTTCTCGGCGACGAGGGTGTCCAGGCCGTCGAAGACCTCGTCGGAGGAGAAGACCGCGGTGGGCGGGCAGTGCAACTGGACCAGGTCCAGGGTGTCCATTCCCAGGTTGGCCCGGGAGCGGTCGGTCCACTGCCGGAAGTTGGCCAGGGTGTACGCCTCCGGTCGCTGCTCGACGCGGCGGCCCATCTTGGTGGCGACGGTCAGCCCCGCGTCGGGTCGGGTGCGCAGGAAGCGCCCGATCAGCTGCTCGCTGCGGCCGTCGCCGTACACGTCGGCGGTGTCGAGGAAGGTGACCCCGGCGTCCACGGCGGCGGAGAGCACCGCCATCGCGTCGTCCTCGCTGACGGTGCCCCAGTCGGCCCCGAGTTGCCACGCGCCCAGGCCGACCGCGCCAACGGTCCGGCCGAGCCGGTTGAAGCTGCGCTGTTCCATGCCCCCGAGCCTAGTGATCGGGTTGCCACACTGCCACGCGAGCCGTACGTTAAGCAGTACGGACGTACGGTTTGGGAGGCGATCATGTGGGATCCGGCAACCTACCTGCGCTTCGGCGACCAGCGGTCCCGGCCGTTTCACGACCTCGTCGCCCGGATCCCGGCCGAGCGACCCCGGACGGTGGTCGACCTCGGCTGCGGCCCCGGCCAGCTCACCGCCACCCTCGCCGAGCGCTGGCCGACGAGCCGTGTGCTCGGCCTCGACTCCTCACCCGAAATGATCGAGCGGGCCGAGGCCCTCGGCACGCCGGTCGACTTCGCGGTCGCCGACCTGCGCGACTGGCGTCCGACCGGCGACGAGGACGTGCTGGTCAGCAACGCGGCGCTGCAGTGGGTCCCCGGCCACCAGGAGCTGCTGCGCCGCTGGGCCGCCGAGCTGCCCACCGGCGCCTGGCTCGCCATGCAGGTCCCCGGCAACTTCGCCGCCGACTCGCATCGCGCCCTGCGGGAGGTAGCCAACCGGCCGACCTGGCGGGCTGACGTCGCCCCGCTGTTGCGCGCGGACCCGGTCGACGACCCGGCCGACTACGCGGCGCTGCTGACCGCCGCCGGCTGCGCGGTGGACGCCTGGGAGACTACCTACGTGCACCTGCTGCCGGCTCGACCCGCCGCCGCGCACCCGGTGCTGGCCTGGATGGAGGGCGCCGCGCTGCGCCCGGTCCGGGCCGCACTGGACGCCGCCGGCTGGTCCGCCTTCCGGACCGAGCTGGGAGTACGGCTCACCGCGGCGTACCCGGTGCGGCAGGGTCAGGTGTACTTCCCGTTCCGCCGCGTCTTCGTCGTCGCCCGCACCGGCGACCATGCTCAGGAGAACCCGTGACCGACCTGCCCACCTTCATCGCCGGCCTGCCCAAGGTGGAGCTGCACGTGCACCACGTCGGCTCCGCCTCGCCCCGGATCGTCGCCGAGCTGGCCGCCCGCCACGAGGGGCGCACCCCGGTGCCGGCCGACCCGGACGCGCTGGCCGCCTACTTCGAGTTCCGCGACTTCGCGCACTTCATCGAGGTCTACCTGAGCGTCGTGGACCTCATCCGCGACCCGGAGGACGTCTGGATCCTCACCCACGAGGTGGCCAGGGAGCTGGCCCGCCAACAGGTCCGGTACGCGGAGCTGACCATCACCCCGTACTCGCACGTCCGACGGGGCATTCCCGCGCCGGCGTTCTGCGAGGCCATCGAGGACGCCCGCAAACGCGCCCTGGCCGACTTCGGCATCGAGCTGCGCTGGTGCTTCGACATCCCCGGCGAGGCCGGCCTGCCGGCAGCCGAGGAGACGCTGCGCATCGCGCTGGACGAGCGCCCGGACGGGCTGGTCAGTTTCGGCCTCGGTGGCCCGGAGATCGGCGTGCCCCGACCGCAGTTCCGGCCCTACTTCGACCAGGCCCGCGCCGCCGGGCTGCGCTCGGTGCCGCACGCCGGGGAGACCACCGGGCCGCAGACCGTGTGGGACGCGCTGAACGAGCTGGGCGCCGAGCGGATCGGGCACGGCATCTCCGCCGCACAGGACCCGCAGCTGCTCGCGTACCTGGCCGAGCGGCAGATCGGCATGGAGGTCTGCCCGACGTCCAACGTGCGCACCCGGGCGGTGGCCACCCTCGACGAGCACCCGCTGCCCCGACTGGTCGAGGCCGGGCTGCTGGTCACCATCAACTCCGACGACCCGCCGATGTTCGGCACCACCCTCAACGACGAGTACGCGGTGGCGGCCCGCCTGCTGGGGGTCGGTGCCGAGGGCCTGGCCGGGCTGGCCCGCAACGCGGTGACCGCGTCCTTCCTCGACCCCGCCGGCCAGCAGCGGATCATCGCAGAGATCGACGCGTACCTCGCCGCCGCCGGCTGAGGTGGTCCGCCGCCTGGTCATCGGCTGAGCTGGTCGGCCGCTCGGTCACCAGCTGGCTCGGTCGGTCGAGCAGGGCGCGCGGCGGGAGCGTGGGGTGTGGGGGGACCTGTGGCTCCCGCCGCGCGCGCGGCTCCACCGGCCGTGGGTGCGTGGTGCGCTCCGGCCGGTGGAACTGGTGGGTTCGTGCTGTGATCCTGTCAGCCCACAGCCGGTCCACGGCGGTCGTTAACCGCGATCTAAGGAAGACTTGCGCCGGCGCACAGCCCCGGGGTGCGGCCGGGTCAGTCGTCGGTGGGTCGCTGGCGGGGCCAGCGACGTCCGCTGGCCTTCGTGTCCCGGGCGTCGCGGGCCATCCGCCCGACCAGACCGAACCGGCTGACCTGCCGGGGCGTTGCCTCCGGGTCGGCGAGCAGCATCACCACGCTGGCCCCGCCCAGCCGGGCGCGGTCGATGCTCACCGAGCCGTTGGCCTGCAACGCCACCCGCTTGGCGATGTCCAGGCCGAGCCCGGTCGAGCCCTGGTCACTGGCACCCCGGCGCAGTGCCCGGTCCGGGTTGGCGATGCCGGGGCCGGCGTCGTCGATCCGGATCGCCACGTAACCGTCGCGCCGCGACACGGCCACCTCGAACGCGGTGCCCTGCGGCGTGTAGCGGAAGACGTTGCCGATCACCGCGTCCAGCGCGGCGGCCAGCTCGGCCCGCGGCACCGGCGCCGGGATGCGCAGCTGCGCGCCGTTGACCCGGTGTGGCCGGTTCTGGTCACCGGCCAAGGCCGCCCAGAACACCATCCGGTCCCGGACCACCTCGCTGACGTCACACATCGCCGGCCCGGCCTCGTGCGCCACCGCCTTGCGGGTGGTCTTGATCAGTACGTCGATCTCACCTTCCAGGGTGACGATCGCCTGCCGGATCCGCCGGATCCCCCGCAGCCGGTCCAACTCCGCCTGGCTGAACGAACCCACGCTGGTGTCGTCGGACTCCAACGCCTCCGCGTCCAGGCGCAGCACCGTCAACGGGGTCCGCAGACGATGCGACAGGTCGGCCACCAACTCCCGCTCGTCGGTACGGGCGGCGTCCAGCCGGTCCGCCATCCGGTTGAAGGCGTACCCGGCCTCGGCCAGCTCGCGGGGACCGGTCGGCTCGACGCGTACGCCGAGGTCGCCGTCGCCGATGGAGAGCGCGGCCTTGACCAGACCGCGGGTCGAGTCCACCGCGCGGGCAGCGACCCGGTCGACCACCAGCACCGCCGCGCCGACCATCGCCGCACCGACCGCGAACAGCAGCAACCAGGTGCCGCCGGCGCCCTCGCCCAGCGCGGACTCCGGAAGGAACACCTCGACCACGGCCGTCCGGTCACCGAGGACCACCGGGTCGAGCCGGGCCACCCCACCGTCGACGTCGACAACCAACGACTGCCGTGCGGAGCGGGCCCGGTCCAGGTCGCCGCCGCTGGCCCGACCAGCGGACTCGTCCAGCCCCAACCCGTGCACCACAGGCCGGGTGGGTGCGCCCTCGGCGCTGGCCACGACGGCACGCTCGACGACCACCGGGTCGGTGCTCACCGCCAGCGCGCCGGTCACCAACGCGCTGCGCCGCGCCGCATCGGCGATCGCCTCGTCCTGACGCTGCTCCCGCAGGCTGAGCCCGAGCGGGATCAGGAACGCGAGCGCCACGAGACTGCACATGCCGGCCGTGAGCAGGGCCAGCGCCGTCCTCAGTCCGGTGCCACCAGCCGGAACCCGACCCCCCGCACGGTGCGCAGGTAACGCGGCTTCGCCGCGGACTCGCCCATCTTTCTGCGGAGCCAGTACAGGTGAACGTCGATGGTCTGATCCTCGCCGACCGATGGCTGCCGCCATACCTCCTCCAAGAGCTCCCGGCGGGACACTACCCGCCCAGGTCGTGCGGCGAGATACGCCAGCAGGTCGAATTCCTTACGGGTCAGCGCCAGCGGCTCCCCGTCGAGCTGGGCGCTGCGCTCGCCCACGTCCACCCGCAGCCCGCCGACGCTGTGCACCGCCGGCTGCACGGACCGACTGGCCCGGCCGGCCCGGCGCAGCACGGTGGTGATCCGCGCGTCCAGGTGCGCCCCGGTGAACGGCTTGACCATGTAGTCGTCGGCGCCGGCGCGCAGGAGCTTCACCACCGACTGCTCGTCGTCGCGGGCGGTGGCGATGATGATCGGAACGTCGGTGATGCCGCGCAGCATCCGCAGCGCGTCCGAGCCGTCCAGGTCGGGCAGGCCGAGGTCGAGCACCACCAGGTCGGGTGTCTCCGCGGCGACCCGACGCAGCGCGTCCAACGCCGTACCCACGGCGTGCACGGCATGCCCCCGGTCGGTGAGGGACCGCAGCATCGCGCCGCGTACGACGTGATCGTCTTCGACCAGGAGCACGGAGGCCACGACAAGACGGTACTTTGCCTGGCAAGTTGATCGCGTTGCGACGTGCCTGGCGACCGGGCAAGCTGGTACGACGATGTCGTTCACCCTGTTCGCCGATGCCCGCCTGGCGCTCGCCCGGGACAGCCTCGCCGGTCTCTCCACCGGCGACGCCCTCGGCGCGCAGTACTTCCTGTCAGGGTCGGCGTCAGTGGATTTCGCCGCCGACCCCCTGCCGCCAGCGCCCTGGGAATGGACCGACGACACCGAGATGGCCTGCTCGGTCCTCGCCCAGTTGGCCGACTCCGGCGGCATCGACCGGGACCGGCTGGCCCTCTCCTTCGCCGAGCGGGCCGCCCCGCGCCGAGGCTACGGCGCGGGCGCGATGCTGATCCTGGGGCTGATCCGCACCGGCACCCCGTGGCCGCTGGCCGCCGCCTCAGCCTTCGACGGGCAGGGCTCCTGCGGCAACGGCGCGGCGATGCGGGTCGGCCCGCTGGGCGCGTACTTCGCCGACTCGACCGCGCGCGCCGCCGCGCAGGCCCGCGCCTGCGCGGAGGTGACGCACGCGCACCCGGAGGGGATCGCCGGCGCGGTAGCCGTCGCCGTCGCCGCCGCGCTGGCCGCCCGGGCCCGCCTCGACGGGCACCGGCCGGCCCCGGAGCGGCTGCTCGCCGGGATCGGTGCCGCGCTCGACCCGGGCACCGAGGTGCATCGGGGCGTACACCGGGCGGCCGGGCTGCTCGGCCGGCCGTTGGCCCGGGTGGTGGCGGCGCTCGGCAACGGCTCCCGGGTGACCGCCCAGGACACCGTCGGGTTCACCCTCTGGGTGGCCGCCACCCACCTCGACGACTATCCGGCGGCCATCGAGACGTGCGTACGGGCCGGTGGGGACGTGGACACCACGGCCGCCATCGCGGGAGCGGTGGTGGCGGCGCACACCGGCGTCGGTACCCCGGGCGGGGTGCCCGAGACGTGGCTGGCCGCCCGCGAGCCGCTACCTACCTGGGCCCCCTGACCGCCTGAGCTGCCCTGTCCGCCTGGTTGCCCTGCCGACGCGGGCTGCCCTGCCCACGATCAACTCGGCTTCCTGCACATCGGGGTCCCCGCGCGGCTCGGTTGCCGCGGTTTCCGGAAACCCGAGTGGATCACCGCGATGCCATGGACCCCGAGTGGATCACCGCGATGCCGCGGACCCCGAGTGGATCACCGCGATGCCATGGACCCCGAGTGGATCACCGCGATGCCGCGGAAACAGCGGGCGTCGGGTCGGCGGGCTCTGCGGTCTCGGCTGCTCGGCCGGTCGTCTCGGCGAACGTCGTGGCGTCGTTCGCGCCGGCACGCGTCGCGGTGGGCTCTGCGCGGCCGGTTATCTCGGCCAGGGTCGCGGCCTCGTCGGGCTTCGTGCCCTCGTCCGGGCCCCCGGTCACCTCGGCGAGCGCGGTGGCCTCGTCCGGGCCGCGTCGGCGCCACCGGCTGACCAGCCAGCCGATCGCCGCGCCGCCGCCCAGCCCGGCCAGCAGGCCGGCGGCCAACATCCCGTCGGCGTTGCCGGACTGCTCGTCGGCACCGCTCACCCGGGCCGCGGGTGCGGCGTCCACCCCGCTGTCCGCAGCCGGCGCACCGCCCGCCGGGGCGCCGTGCCCGCCGTGTGCGGCCGGACCCGCCGCGCCGGGCGCCGCCGGCAGCAGGGTGAGCGCCGGGGCCCGGTGCGCCCCGGCGGCGTCCGCCCACCGGACCACCGTCCCGTCGGCGTACGTCTGGACGACCTCGAAGGTGAGCCGCTCGACCTGCGGCATCGGCCCCATGGAGAGCGCCAACCGGGCCGGCCCGGCGGCGGTCGCACCGACCCGGACCCAGGTCACCGCCGTCGTCACAGTGCTCACCCCGGAGGAGTGGATACCGGCCACCGGCTTGTCCAGGGTGCGGGAGCTGATCCGGGGCGCCCAGCCGTCGACCGACATCGGGTAGACCTCGGCGATCGGCGCGTCAGTTGGCAGTCGTACCTCGATCTGGTTGGTCTTCGTGCCGGCCCGCTCCTGCGGAACGCTGAACTCCAGCCGTACCGCGTCGCCCTGCCGGGCCTCGGTCGGGGTGACCGTCACGTCAGCCGCGTACGCCGTGCCAGGCCAGAGCAGCAGCCCAGCGGCGGTCACCGCGGTCGCCGCCACGATCCGCCGCCGACGGCCATCGCCGTGCGTGCTCGCCATCTCGTGCCCCCATCCGTGTCGACGCGGCCGGCACCGGTTTCCAGCCACACCTTCTAGTTCGGCTGCGAGGCGCGAAAGGTTCAACGCCGGCGATAAGGAAGGTGCCGTTCCCGGTCGGGGACGGGGCGACCGATAGCATCGGCAGGAGCCGAGGATCGGCACCGTTTCGTACCACTTGGAGGAGTCACCGTGTCCGCACCCCGTACCCCCGCCGTGGCCGACCCCGTCGTCGTCGCCGCCGGGACCACGGCGGCCGACGCGGTGGCCGCGGCCGGACTGCCCGCGAACGGCCCCAAGGCGATCGTCGTGGTCCGCGACCCGCAGGGCCAGCTGCGCGACCTGGACTGGACGCCGGCCGAGGAGACCGTCGTCGAGCCGGTCAGCCTGGACTCGCCGGACGGGCTCAACGTGCTGCGCCACTCCACCGCGCACGTCCTCGCCCAGGCCGTGCAGGACGTCTTCCCCGAGGCCAAGCTGGGCATCGGCCCGCCCATCGAGAACGGCTTCTACTACGACTTCGACGTCGACAAGCCGTTCCAGCCCGATGACCTCAGCAAGCTCGAGAAGCGCATGCAGGAGATCATCAAGTCTGGGCAGCGGTTCCGTCGCCGCCGTTTCGGCAGCCTGGACGAGGCCCGCTCCGAGCTGGCCGACGAGCCGTTCAAGCTGGAGTTGATCGAGGTCAAGGGCGAGGGCCTGGACACCGACGAGGTGATGGAGGTGGGCGGCGGCGAGCTGACCATCTACGACAACCTCGACAAGGAGGACAAGGTCTGCTGGTCGGACCTGTGTCGCGGTCCGCACCTGCCGACCACCCGGCTGATCGGCGCGTTCAAGCTGATGCGCTCCGCCGCCGCGTACTGGCGGGGGTCGGAGAAGAACCCCCAACTGCAGCGGGTGTACGGCACCGCGTGGCCGACCCGCGACGAGCTCAAGGCGTACCTGAAGCTGTTGGAGGAGGCCGCCCGGCGCGACCACCGCAAGCTCGGTGCGGACCTGGACCTGTTCAGTTTCCCCGACGAGATCGGCTCGGGCCTCGCGGTCTTCCACCCCAAGGGCGGCATCATCCGCCGTGAGATGGAGCACTACTCGCGGCGACGGCACGAGGAGGCGGGGTACGAGTTCGTCAACACCCCGCACATCACCAAGGCACAGCTGTTCCAGACCTCCGGTCACCTGCCGTACTACGCGGACACCATGTTCCCGCCCATGCAGTTGGAGGGTGCGGACTACTACCTCAAGGCGATGAACTGCCCGATGCACAACCTGATCTTCAGGGGCCGCGGGCGGTCGTACCGGGAGCTGCCGCTGCGGATGTTCGAGTTCGGCACGGTCTACCGGTACGAGAAGTCCGGCGTCGTGCACGGCCTGACCCGGGTCCGCGGTCTGACCCAGGACGACTCGCACATCTACTGCACCCGCGAGCAGATGGCCGGCGAGCTGTCCACGCTGCTCAGCTTCGTGCTCGACCTGCTACGCGACTACGGCCTGGACGACTTCTACCTGGAGCTGTCGACCCGGGACGACTCGCCGAAGTTCATCGGCGCCGACGAGGACTGGGCGGAGGCCACCGAGGCGCTGCGCACCGCTGCCGCGACCTCCGGCCTGGACCTGGTGCCCGACCCGGGCGGCGCGGCGTTCTACGGGCCGAAGATCTCCGTGCAGGCCCGCGACGCGATCGGCCGGACCTGGCAGATGTCCACCATCCAGGTCGACTTCAACCAGCCGGAGCGGTTCGGGCTGGAGTACCAGGCCGCCGACGGCAGCCGGCAGCGGCCCGTGATGATCCACCGGGCGTTGTTCGGGTCGATCGAGCGGTTCTTCGGGGTGCTCACCGAGCACTACGCGGGTGCCTTCCCGGCCTGGCTGGCGCCGGTGCAGGTGGTGGGCATCCCGATCCGCGAGGACCACACCGACTACCTGCACGGCTTCGTCGCCGCGCTGCGCGCCGAGGGCATCCGGGCGCAGGTGGACGCGGGTGACGACCGGATGCAGAAGAAGATCCGCACCGCGCAGCAGCAGAAGATCCCGTTCATGGTGATCGCCGGTGACGACGATGTGGCCGCCGGCACGGTCTCCTTCCGCTACCGCGACGGCTCCCAGCGCAACGGGGTGCCGATCGCCGAGGCGGTGACCCACGTGCTGGACGTGGTCAGCTCGCGGACCAACATCGGCCCCTCCGCCGCCGCGGAGTAGCGGGCCGCGACGTCGCGGTTGCTCGACTTTCGACGTCGTGGCCTGCCCGTACCGGGCAGGCCACGACGTCCTTTGTCCGAGAGTGGTTGGGCCGGCTCGGTCAGTCGGCAGCCCTCCGCCAATGGGTGCCTCGGGGCGGGCTCGGTATGGGTCTTCCATTCATTCACCAGTAACCGGTAGCCTCTTCGATGTGAGGCTGCCCGAGAGCAAATATCTCCGTCGAGCACTATTCGGGATTGCTGCTCTCTGTCTCCTTCTTCTCGCGGTCATCCAATATCTTCTCCTGCCGGCAGACGGAAACAGAACCGACAATCTCAAGGCGGTCGGCGCCAATGTCGTGGCCAATCTGCTGACCTCCTTGATCGCGTTCGTCGTCGTCGCCGGAGTTGTGCTGTGGCTCATGCCCCCGGTCGCGGACAGCCGCGAGGTAAAGGTTGTCAGCGGACGGGATCGGGCAGCCACCCTGGACGAGGGCAGGCGGTCTACCACTTTCTGGTGGTTCAGCGGCGGCCTGGGTAGGTTCAATCGGGCCGTCGTGATTCCCGAGTTGGCGACTGCGGCGAGACGATCGAACTCCGCTCGCTCCATAGTTCTCCTCACCCTGGATCCGGATTCTTCCGCAGTGTGTTCGACATATGCGGAGCTGCGCGGCGCGAGGCGCTCGGGGCGAGGGCAGGAATGGACGGAAGCCTCCGTCCGGACTGAGATCCTGGCAACGGTGCTGGTCGCATTTCAGTGGCGTGACCGCGAGCCGCTGCTCGAGGTGGAGGTTCGCTTCAAGCAGACGTGTTCGTTGACCCGCCTTGAGATCAATGAGTCTTTCGCAATTCGCACGTCGGAAGATCCGGCTGAGTCCGCGCTCGTCTTCCCCAGGGGAGTTCCCTTCTATTCGCTCATGCAGGAAGACTTTCGCCTGGATCGCAAGCAGGCGCGTGGCATACAGACGACTCCGCTTCCTGCCGGTCTCGACGCGGCGCCGCTGCGAAGCTGGTTCGTCCAGATCGGCATAAGTTGCGCCCAGGGGATGTCGGATTCGGAAATTCGAGAAGTGATCGAGGTTGCCGCAAGCAGTAGGAGTCCCTATGAATGAGGCTACGGAATTCGCGAGGTACCTGCTCTCGTCGACCGAAGAGCGAACGTTCGACGACGTGTTGAATGGCCTTCGGAAAGTCGGAGTCGAGCGGCTGGTCGAGCCAGGACGAATGCACCGCCACGTGTTGGGTTTCGTTCAGCTCAGGCTCGCCACGTCGGCTGACAGGGAACTGCGGATACACCACTGGCCAGCTGGCGCCTCCTTCGCCGAGGAGCCGCACACCCACCTCTGGGACCTGACCAGCTATGTCCTGAGCGGTGAGATCGCCAGCACGGAATATGCCGTGCGGCCCACGTCTGACGAAAGCCCCCACCGGCTCTTCGTGGTGAAGCCGGCACCCGCCGGAACCGTTCGGGAGCCCACGCGTGAGCAGGTCAGCGTCTCAATTGTCAAGCGGGAGTCCCACTCCGCCGGCTCCAGCTATTTCGTAAAGCACGGGGTCTATCACACGTCCGAGCCATCCTCGACCAGCGCACTCACGCTGATCACGACATCCGCCCCCATGGTCGACTATCCGCTTGTGGTGGCATCACCGCAATCGAGTCGGTTGGGACATGCCCCCATGACCCCGCCGACGAGCCAAGAGCTAGACGAGTTCCGGAGAGCGCTGTGGCAGGCAATCGAATGACGCTTCGGGTGGCGACATGGAACATTCGGGAGGCGTCGGCCGCGCCTTCCAATGATCCGTTCGATCCTTGGGAAGTAGTGAAGGACCTGAACCTGGACATCCTTGCCCTGCAAGAGGTGCCATTCGACGATGGGCGCAGTTCCAAGGTGCTGTCGGCGATGCGTTCCCTGGTCGGTCTTCGGTCTGCCAGCGCCCTGCCACTGCACCCATCGGGATTCGGCGCCTCGATGTCCGGCCTGGCAACGCTTTCCCGCCACCCGCAATCGGAGCCGACCAACAGCTTCTTCGACCCCGAAGGTCAGACGATCGTTGTCGACGGTCGGATGGAGAATGTGCACAACAAGGCGATCAGCCGGGTCACCTGCTTCACCCAACTCGGCTCAGTCGTGCTGTTCAATCTCCACCTCTTTCCCTTCCAGCGCATGGGGTTGGCGGCCTCGCACGAACGCTTCGAATCTGCCTGGCGGATGGTGCGGGGCCAGTTGGAAGCCTCGAAGGACCTGCCCACCGTGGTGTTCGGAGACTTCAACACTCCGATCCGTGAGCTGGCGATGGCACCCGGGGCCGGCTACTCGCGGGTCGTCGGCGACCGGGTCACCCACGAAGGCTTCGCCTCCGACGACATCCTGATCTCGCGGCACTTCCGGGCTCGACGCGTGGAGCTCCTGGACAATCCGTCGGATCATCTGCTGTGCTTCGCGGAGCTTGAGATGCCCGAGCAGCAGAGGGCCGCGGCAGCAAACGGCTAGGGGCCACTCCTACCTGTCCCGCCGCCGATGTGGGCGTCTGCCACCGGTCGGCGGGGAGGGCTAACCTGGTGCGAGATCAGTCTTGCCGCCCCGAGCTGGCTCAGCGGCACGTGGAGCGCCGCAGTTCGAGGAAGCATCGACTGCCGAGCTGAAGGTGTTGGTGACCCAAAAATGGTGCGCGACAACGGGTTGGCGGATGGGCTGGAACGGCTCTGGACGCCACACCGGATGGGCTACGTCTCGGGCGGGGATCGGCCCGAGGGCAGCATCGAGAAGCCTCCCGGTTGCCCGTTCTGCCGGGCCCCCGGCCTGCCGCCGGACGAGGATCTTGTCGTCGCGCGGGGCGTGCACGTCTTCGCGATGCTCAACCTCTACCCGTACAACCCCGGGCACCTCCTGATCTGCCCGTACCGGCACGTCGCTGACTACACGGATCTCAACACGTCCGAGACCATCGAGCTGGCGGCTTTCACCCAGGACTCGATGCGCGTCATCCGCCACGTCTCCAACGCGCACGGCTTCAACCTGGGTATGAACCAGGGCGGAGTGGCCGGAGCCGGTATCGCCGCCCACCTGCACCAGCACGTCGTGCCCAGGTGGGGCGGAGACGCCAACTTCATGCCGGTGATCGCCCGGACGAACGTGCTGCCACAACTGCTCGCTGACACCCGGGACCTGCTCGCCAAGGCCTGGCCCGCCTGACCATCGCGGGTGTGCCGCCTCCCGCTGCCCGGCGTCCGCGCCGGTCCGGCTAGTCGGCGCGCAGCAGCGGGGTCAGCTCCGGCCAGCTCTCCACCCGGTGTACGTGCGGCAGCAGCGCGGCGTACGCGGCGACCTGCGCCGGACGCGGCCGGAACAGGTAGCGGTGCGGCACCGAGTCGAGGTAGCCGAGCACCTCCAGTTTGTCGTCCACGAAGTGGGTCAGGCCGAGCCGTCGAGCGATCGGCGCCTTGGCTGGGCGGGTGCGGCAGAAGTGCACCCGCTCGGCCGGGATGCCGGTGCGGGCCGGAAAGTCGTGGTGGGTCAACCACTCCCGGGTACGCCGCTCGGTGTCCTCCCCGCACTTGGACACCAGGTGCACCTCGTCGAACGCCGGGCCGAGCGCCGCGAGCGCGTCGAACGCCCCGACGACGGCCGGGGTACGCAGGTAGTTTGCGCCGAAGAAGGACGTGTCGGCGTCGTCGTCGGCCGGCTCGATGATCACTCCGCCGATGTCCACGCCGAGCCGCCGCATGGCTTGATCATGCCGCACGGTGACCGTCTGCGCGCACCCGCGTGTCCGCCCCCGGATCTGCTACGCCCCGGCCCGTCGGAGGTGGCACGATCGGCCGATGGCAGTCACGACACGGATGTTGGGGCGCAGCGGCATCGAGGTCAGCGCCCTCGGCATGGGGTGCTGGGCGATCGGCGGGCCCTGGGCGGAGGGCGCCCAGCCACTGGGCTGGGGCGAGGTCGACGACGACGAGTCGGTGCGGGCCGTCCGTCGGGCACTCGAGGAGGGCATCACCCTCTTCGACACCGCCGACACGTACGGGGCTGGGCACAGTGAGCGGGTGCTCGGTCGGGCGCTCGCCGGCCGCCGCGACGACGCCGTGATCGCCACCAAGTGGGGCTACACGTTCGACGAGGCGAGTAGGCAGGCCACCGGGGAGGACGCGTCGCCCGCGTACCTGCGCAGTGCCGTGACCGCCTCGCTGCGCCGGTTGAACACCGACCACATCGACCTCTACCAGCTGCACCTGGCCGACCTGTCGGTGCCGAGGGCGCAGGCGCTGATCGGGACCTGCGAGGACCTGGTGGCGGAGGGCCTGATCCGGGCGTACGGGTGGAGCACCGACCGCCCCGACCGGGCCGCCGCGTTCGGGCACGCCGCCGCAGGTGCCACCGCCGTGCAGCACGCCCTGTCGGTGCTGCGCGACGCTCCCGAACTGCTGGCCGTCTGCGACAAGTACGACCTGGCCAGCATCAACCAGGGGCCACTGGGGATGGGCCTGCTCACCGGCAAGTACACGGCGTCGTCGACGCTGCCCCGCGACGACGTACGGGGGTTGGCGCCGGGCTGGTTGGAGTGGTTCCGGGGTGGCCGGCCGGCGCCGGAGTGGCTGCGCCGGGTCGGTGCGGTCCGTGCCGCGCTCACCGCCGACGGGCGCACCCTCGCCCAGGGCGCGCTGGGGTGGATCTGGGCGCGCAGCGGGCGCACCATCCCGATCCCGGGCTGCCGTACGGTCGCCCAGGTCGAGGAGAACGCCGCCGCCCTGCGCCGGGGCCCCCTGCCGGTCGACCAGTTCGCCGAGGTGGAGCGTCAGCTCGCCGCCGTCCGTACCGCTGCCCTACGCGACGCCGACCGCCCCCACTGGCCCCGCCCGACCCACCCCCAAGTCCACCCCTAACCAGACCCCGCCCCCGCCCCCGCTCCCGTCCATCCCATCCCATCCCATCCCACCCCGCCCGTCGGCGACCGGACGTGCAAGATCGCCAGGGCAGGGCAGGGCAGGGCAGGGCCGGGCCGGGCAGGGCTGGGCCGGGCGGGGGTCCGGCCTAGGGGAGTTGTTCCTTGCGGATCTGGTCGGCCAGGTGGGCGGGCATGGGGTCGTGGCGGACGAAGTGGCGGCGGAAGGTGCCCGTGCCGGCCGTCATGGAGCGCAGCTCGACGGCGTAGCGAAGCAGCTCGGTGGCCGGCACCTCGGCGCGGACGAGGGTGCGGCCCTCGGTGTCCGGGTCCGGTTCGGTGCCGAGCACCCGGCCGCGTCGGCCGGACAGGTCGCCCAGCACCGTGCCCACCGAGCCGTCCGGAACCCGGATGGTCACCTCGTCGATCGGCTCCAGCAGGGCCGGCTGGCCACGCTCTGCGGCGTCGCGCAGCGCCAGCGCGCCGGCGGTCTGGAAGGCCGCGTCGGAGGAGTCGACGCTGTGCGACTTGCCGTCGACCAGGGTCACCCGCAGGTCCACCACCGGGTGGCCGGCGACCAGCCCGCGTTCCAGTTGGGCGCGGACGCCCTTCTCCACGGACGGGATGTAGTTGTGCGGCACCGCGCCGCCGACGACCCGGTCGACGAACTCGAAGCCACTGCCTCGGGGTAGCGGCTCGACCTCGATGTCGCAGACCGCGTACTGGCCGTGGCCGCCGGACTGCTTGACGTGCCGGCCGTGGCCCTTCGCGGGCACGGTCAGCGTCTCGCGCAGCGACACCTTGACCGGCTCGGTGTCCAGCTCGACGCCGCCGGCGCGCAGCCGGTCGAGCACCACGTCCGCGTGCGCCTCGCCCATGCACCAGAGCACCAGCTGGTGGGTCTCCGGGTTGCGCTCCAGCCGCAGCGTGGGATCGCCGGCGACCAGGCGGGCCAGGTTGCGGGCAAGGGCGTCCTCGTCGGCGCGGCTGCGGGCGACGATCGCCACCGGCAGCAGCGGCTCCGGCATCTCCCAGGGGGCGATCAGCAGCGGCTCATCCTTGGTCGAGATGGTGTCGCCGGTCTCGGCGCTGCCCGACTTGGTGATCGCGCAGATGTCACCGGCCACGCAGAGCGACACCTCCCGCAGGGTGGCGCCCAGCGGGGTGTAGATGTGCCCGACCCGCTCGTCGGCGTCGTGGTCGGGGTGCCCGCGTTCGGCCATGCCGTGCCCCGAGACGTGCACCGTCTGGTCGGGGCGCAGCGTGCCGGAGAAGACCCGGACCAGCGAGACCCGACCGACGTGGCGGTCGACGGTGGTCTTGACGACCTCGGCGACGAGCGGCCCGGCCGGGTCGCAGCTCAGCGGCGGACGCGGCGAGCCGTCCACGCCGGTCACCGCCGGCAGTTCGTGCTCCAGCGGCGAGGGGAACGCGGCGGTCAGCACCTCCAGCAGCACGTCCAGCCCGACACCGGTCTGGGCGCAGACCGGCACCACCGGGTAGAAGTGGCCCCGCGCGACGGCCTTCTCCAGGTCGTCGATGAGCACCTCGTCGCTGATCTCCTCGCCGTCGAGGTAGCGGTCCATCAGGGTCTCGTCCTCGCTCTCGGCGATGATCCCCTCGATCAGTTCGTCGCGGGACTCGTCGATGGCCCGCTGGTGCTCCGGGTCCGGGTCGCGGACGTCGGCGGGGAGCCCGGCGCTGTAGTCGAAGACCCGACGGGTGATCAGGCCGAGCAGACCCTCGGTGGACACCCCGTCGTCGCCGAGCATCGGCAGGTAGAGCGGCATCACGTTGTCGCCGAAGAGGCGCTGGCAGAGCGCCACCGTCTCGTCGACGTCGGCGCGGGGCTGGTCCAGTCGGGCCACCGCGACCGCGCGGGGCATGTCGACGGCGGCGCACTCCTCCCACAGCGCGACGGTGGCCGCGTCCATGCCGCCCGCGGCGGAGACCACGAAGAGCGCGGCGTCGGCGGCCCGCAGCCCGGCGCGCAGCTCCCCGACGAAGTCGGCGTACCCGGGGGTGTCCAGCAGGTTGACCTTGATGCCGTTGTGCAGCAGCGGTGCGCAGGACAGGCTGACCGAGCGCTGCTGGCGTACGGCGGCGGGGTCGTGGTCGCCGACCGTGCTGCCGTCGGCCACGGTGCCGGCGCGGCCGATCGTGCCGGTCGCCGCGAGCAGGGCCTCGACCAGGGTGGTCTTGCCCGCCCCGGAGTGCCCGACGAGCACCACGTTGCGAACCTGCTCGGGCTCGGTCACCACCGGCGTGCCGCCGGTGGAACCCTTCTCGTGACTCTTCTGCGCCATGGGGCGCACCTCCCTCAGCCGGTGGTGGTGGCGACCGCCGCGCGACGGGTAGCGGCCCGGGGCGAGTGCGCGGCGTCATCCTCCGGTGGTCTGCTGCACAGCGGGAACGGGACGGGCGGACGGGTGAGCTGGCTCACCTCCCGGCTCGATCTCACACCCGTTGCCGGGTAGGCACAAGCCTCCCCCGGGCGGGTCGCCGGGACCGTCCGTATCGCCGGAGCTGGGCGGACCGTTATCGTGGGGACCGCCATGGCGAAGATCTTCCAAGTGTCGGCCCGCGCGGGGATGACCCGCGTCGTCGAGCCGATTGCCCGCGCCCTGCTGCGCGCGGGCGTCACCCCCAATGCCGTCACCGTCGCGGGCACCGTTGGTGTGCTCGTCGGCGCGCTCGGCTTCGGTGCTCGCGGCCATCTGGTCGCGGGCGCGTTGATCGTCACTCTGTTCGCGCTCACCGACCTGCTCGACGGGACGATGGCCCGGATGAGCGGCGGCTCCACCAGGTTCGGCGCGTTCCTCGACTCAAGCATGGACCGGGTAGCCGACAGCGCCGTCTTCGGCGCTGTCGCGTACTGGCTGGCCACGCAGAGCAACTACTCCGGGGTGGCCGCCGCGCTGGTCTGCCTGGCCGCCGGCAGCCTGGTCTCGTACGTGAAGGCCCGCGCGGAGGGGCTCGGCATGACCTGCAACGTGGGCATCGCCGAGCGCACCGAGCGGCTGCTGATCGTCGGCGTCGGCGGGATCCTCACCGGCCTGAATGTGAAGCCGGCCCTGGAGATCGCGCTCTGGCTGCTCGCCGCCGTGTCGATCTTCACGGTGGGCCAGCGGATGACGCACGTCTACCGCCAGGCCCAGCAGCTCCAGCCGGACGGCCAGGCGTGAGTGGCGGGCCCGCGACCCGGCGTCGGACGACCGGCGGCCGAGTCGCGTGAACCTCACCGAGCTGAGCTACCTCGCCGGTTGGCGGGTGCTCCGTGCGCTACCCCGGCCACTGGTGGCGGCGGCGTTCCAGGCGGGCGCGGACCGCGCCCACCGCGCCGGCGGAGGGGGTACGGCCCGACTGCGCGCGAACCTGCGCCGGGTGGTCGGCCCGGAGCTGCCCGACGCCGAGTTGGACGAGCTCGTCAAGCGCGGGTTGCGCTCCTACGCCCGGTACTGGATGGAGGCGTTCCGGCTGCCCGCTCTGAGCCGGTCGCAGATCCTGTCCAATTTCCGGCTCGACGGCGCCGAGCTGCTCGCCGCCGACGTGGCCGCCGGCCGGGGCGCGGTGGTGGCGCTGCCGCACGCCGGCAACTGGGACGCCGCGGGCGCCTGGGTGGCGGCCACCGGTTGGCCGATCACCACGGTCATGGAGCGCCTCAAGCCGGAGGGCGTGTACAAGCGTTTCATGGCCTTCCGCGAGGGTCTGGGGATGGAGATCCTGCCGACCCACGGGGGGCCGCGTCCGGCGTTCGACGTGTTGCTGGACCGGGTCCGGGCCGGCGCTGTGGTGCCGTTGCTGGCCGATCGTGACCTCTCCGCCCGGGGGGTGGAGGTGGACTTCTTCGGTGGGAAGACCCGGATGCCCGCCGGGCCGGCGTTGCTCGCGCTGCACACCGGTGCGCCGCTCTACGTGGCGTCGATGTGGTACGAGGCGGATGCCGCCTGCGCGTCGCTGGCTGGCCCGCTGCCGGTGCCCGGGCCCGAGGTGGGTCCCCTGGACCAGCGGGTCCGGTCGCTGACCCAACTGATCGCCGACCGTCTGGCGGCGGGTATCGCCCGGCATCCGGAAGACTGGCACATGTTGCAGCGGATGTGGCTGGACCAGGCGAGGTCGGGGGAGGGCGCGGCGCCGTCCTCGTCGGCCTCCGGCCAGGCCTGAGGAGGTGGGCTGACGGATGCGGATCGGCATCGTGTGCCCGTACTCCTTCGACGTGCCCGGTGGGGTGCAGAACCACGTCATGGACCTCGCCGAGGCGCTGATCGCGCTGGGCCACGAGGTCAGCGTGCTCGCGCCGGCCGACGAGGATTCGCCGCTGCCGGAGTACGTGGTGTCCGCCGGGCGTGCCGTTCCGCTGCCGTACAACGGTTCGGTGGCCCGGATCGCGTTCGGCCCGGTGTCGACCGCCCGGGTGCGGCGGTGGATCACCAACGGTGACTTCGACGTGCTGCACGTGCACGAGCCGCTCACGTTGAGCCTGTCGCTGCTGGCCGTGCTCTCCGCCCGTGGCCCGGTGGTGGCCACGTTCCACACCGCGATGACCCGGTCCCGGGTCCTGGCTGCCGCGCAGGGTGTGCTCCAGATCGTGTTGGAGCGGATCACGGCCCGGATCGCGGTGAGCGCCCTGGCCCGCAAGGTGCAGGTCGAGCACATGGACGGCGGTGCGGTGGAGATCCCCAACGGGGTGGCGGTGGCCAAGTTCGCCGACGCCGAGCCGTTGCCCGGCTGGCCGGGGGAGTGCGCGGCCGGCACCGGGGGCACGCTCGGCTTCCTGGGCCGGTTCACCGAGGCCCGCAAAGGCTTCCCGGTGCTGCGCGACGCGTTCGTGGCGTTGGCCGCCACCCGACCCGGTCTGCGGTTGCTCGTCGCCGGCCCGGGCGACCCCGACGACCTGTACGACCAGTTCCCCGCCGAACTGCACGAGCGGATCACGTTCCTCGGCCAGGTCACCGAAGCGGACAAGGCGCGCATGCTGCGCAGTGTGCACCTCTACGTCGCACCGAACACCGGCGGCGAGTCGTTCGGCATGATCCTCACCGAGGCCCTCGCCGCGGGTACGACGGTCGTCGCCAGTGACCTGGACGCGTTCCGGCGGGTGCTCGACGGTGGGCGGGCCGGTCGGCTCTTCCCCACGGGCGACCCGGTGGGGTTGCGTGACGTGATCGGTGAGCTGCTGGACGACCCGGCCGGGCGGGCCACGCTGAGCGCCTGCGGCGATCAGGTGGTCGCGAATTTCGACTGGCCGGTGGTTGCTCGGCGTGTTCTGGAGGTATACGCAGCGGCGATCGAGGCAACCGACGGGCGGGTCATCGACCAGGAATGGGTGGGGCTGGGCTGAGCCGGTGTGACGGATGGTGCGGTGGTGACCGGCGGGACCGGCCCGCCCGCGCCCAATCGGACGAAACGGAGCAGCACTACGATGCCGCACATGTGGTGGGTGGTGGCCGCGAGCGTGGTCGTGGGGCTGGTCGCGGCGTACCTCATCTGGACCGCCGGCCGGGTCGAGCGGCTGCAGGGCCGTGCGGAGCTGGCGGCCCGGGCCCTCGACGCCCACCTGCTGCGCCGCGCGGCGGCAGCCGCGGTCCTGGCTGAGCGGCGGTTCGGCGTCGAGCTGTACGCGGCGGCCCGGATCGCCCTGGACGCGAGCCCGGACGAGCGGGAGGCGGCGGAGAACGACCTCACCCGGCAGTTGCGCGGCGTCCAGTTGGACGCGGGCGACCCGGACTGCGCGGCGGTCATCGCCGCTAGTCGTCGGCTCGCGTTGTCCCGGCAGGTGCACACCGACCTGGTCCGCGACGCCCGCTCGGCGCGCAGCCGGCCGTTGGTGCGCCTGTTACGGATGGGGCGGGGTCGGCAGTGGCCGCGCTACTTCGACATCGACGACCCGACCCTCGTCGTCCCGGCGGACGTCCCCGCCGCCTGATCTTCGACGGTCGCCGCCTGCTCGCCCCGATGGGCGCGGGTGGCCGGTGACCAGGGCCACAGTGCAGGCCACCGGGGGTCTGATTGGCTGTCGGCGCGGCGTTGCACCGCGCGTAGCATTTTCGTTGCCACCCCCCGTGCACGTCCAAGGAGCGATGACCCGTGCCCGAAAACACCGTCTCGAACACCGGTACCGCCCCCGTCGTCGGCACCGCCCGCGTGAAGCGTGGCATGGCCGAGATGCTCAAGGGCGGCGTGATCATGGATGTCGTCAACGCCGAGCAGGCCAAGATCGCTGAGGACGCCGGCGCCGTCGCGGTGATGGCCCTGGAGCGGGTGCCCGCCGACATCCGCGCGCAGGGCGGTGTGTCCCGGATGAGCGACCCCGACATGATCGACGGGATCATCGAGGCGGTCTCCATCCCGGTGATGGCGAAGGCCCGCATCGGTCACTTCGTGGAGGCGCAGATCCTCCAGTCGCTCGGCGTGGACTACGTCGACGAGTCCGAGGTGCTGACTCCGGCCGACTACGCGAACCACATCGACAAGTGGGCGTTCACCGTGCCCTTCGTCTGCGGCGCGACGAACCTGGGCGAGGCGCTGCGCCGGATCACCGAGGGCGCGGCCATGATCCGCTCCAAGGGCGAGGCGGGCACCGGTGACGTCTCCAACGCCACCACCCACATGCGCAAGATCCGCCAGGAGATCCGCCGGCTCTCCTCGCTGCCGGCCGACGAGCTGTACGTCGCCGCGAAGGAGCTGCAGGCCCCGTACGAGCTGGTCAAGGAGGTCGCCGAGAGCGGCAAGCTGCCGGTGGTGCTGTTCACCGCGGGCGGGATCGCCACTCCGGCCGACGCGGCGATGATGATGCAGCTCGGCGCGGAGGGTGTCTTCGTCGGTTCCGGCATCTTCAAGGCGGGCAACCCGGCTCAGCGGGCCGCCGCGATCGTCAAGGCGACCACCTTCCACGACGACCCGGACGTGCTGGCGAAGGTCTCCCGGGGCCTCGGCGAGGCGATGGTCGGCATCAACGTCGACGAGATCCCGCAGCCGCACCGCCTGGCCGAGCGCGGCTGGTGAGCGGCCCACTCGCGATCGCGGGGAAGTAGGGGCTAATTGGGTCGGCGCCCGTTTTTGGGGCAGCGTGACGCGGAGAGGAATGGTGCGAACGTGACGGCACCCGTGATCGGTGTGCTCGCCCTTCAGGGCGACGTCCGCGAGCATGTGGCGGCGCTGGCCGCGGCGGGCGCGGACACCCGCCCGGTCCGCCGTCCGGCGGAGCTGGACGCGGTCGACGGCCTGGTCATTCCCGGCGGGGAGTCCACCACCATCAGCAAGCTCGTCGACATCTTCGAGCTGCGCGAGCCGATCGACAAGCGGATCGCCGACGGCATGCCGGTCTACGGCTCCTGCGCCGGCATGATCATGCTGGCGACCGAGGTGCTCGACGGCCGACCCGATCAACGGGGTTTCGCCGGCATCGACATGACGGTACGGCGCAACGCGTTCGGCCGGCAGGTCGACTCGTTCGAGGCGCCCGTGGAGATCACCGGCGTGGCGGGCGGGGGATTCCACGCGGTGTTCATCCGCGCGCCGTGGGTCGAGCGGGTCGGCGCGGGCGTCGAGGTGATCGGCACGGTGACCGGTGGCCCGGCCGCCGAGCGGATCGTGGCCGTCCGGCAGGGCAACCTGCTGGCCACCTCGTTCCACCCCGAGCTGACGGGTGACCCGCGCGTCCACGCGTACTTTGTGGAGTTGGCGCGCGCCGCCTGAGCGGCCGGCCCGTGCGGCCCGGGGCGGGCGGCGGCCCTTCCCGGAACCCGAGCGGACCATAAGGATCCGGGCTCGGCGCGCCCGGCGCCCGGCGCCCGCCGCTCGCCGCTCGCCGCGCCCGGCGCCCGCCGCG
>NZ_JBAKHR010000052.1:0-28053 GCF_036902955.1 Micromonospora sp. CPCC 205558 | reverse complement strand
AGATTGTTCTCGGATGGCGGAGCCGCTACGGGTGCTATCGAGGGCTGCGGCGGGCGGGCGGGCGGCGCGGCGGGCGGGCGGCGCGGCGAGGGGCGAGGGGCGGCGGTGGTCAGGGGCCGGAGCGGCCGGCGAGTTTGGGGGTCGGGCGGTCGGGGCGGTTGGCCCGGCGGCGGAGCACCTCGCTGACCGGCCGGGCCAGCAACGGGGTGACCAGCACGGCGACCAGGGCACCGAGCAGCACACCCGCGATCACGTCGTGCGGGTAGTGCACGCCCACGAACACCCGGGAGAAGGCGCCGAGCGCGGCCAGCGGCAACGCGACCAGACCGAGTCGGCGGGAGAGCAGCAACGTGGTGACCGCCAGACCGCCGGCGATCGTGGCGTGGTTGCTGGGGAACGACCAGTCGCCCGGAGGTGGGCAGGCGCTCGCGATGATCGCGCGGCCGATGGTTCGGCAGGGGCGTTCCTCGTCGACCACGGTCTTGAGGAACTCACTGCCCACGTACGCCAGGAGGGTCGGCAGCGGCGCGATCAGGGCGAGTGCCCGGTCGTGCGGGCCGCCGGGCCGGCGGCTCAGCGCGGCCATCAGCAGCAGCGCGCCGAGCAGCAGGATCACCCCCTCGGTGGCGTGGCCGACGAACCACTGCACCGGCTCTGGGCTGCCGGCGGCGGCATCGACGACGTCGCGGTACCACTCGGCGCTGATCTCCGGAACGTCCGTGCTCCCGTTGGCGGCCATGCATCACCTCACCTCACGTTCATACCCCGTTCACCTCCCGGAGACCCTAGGAACACGGCAGAGGACACCGCCCCTGTCGAAGGTCGGGTGTCTTCACGACCTTCGTGGCTCAGATCGGCGCGGGACCGCCGACCATCCGCGCGCGGACCGCCTCCAGTTCCTCGAAGGCGTACGCCCAGTTGTGGCACTTGAAGCTGCGCAGACCGTCGATCGCGGTGTGACAGTCGGAGCAGCGCACCCCAGCGATGGCATCGGGGATCTCGGTGTTGACGTACTTGCGCTCGCCCAGGATGACCGTGGCGATCATGTCCTTGTCGTGCAGGCCGGAGAGTGCCGACGAGACGATGTCGTACCAGGTGACCCGCCGGCGGCACTTCGGGCAGTCGGGTTCGTCGCCGCTGACCCAGAGCGGGGCGCCGATGCTGCGTGCCGGCATGCCGAGCAGTTTCTCCAGCCGCCGGACGTCCGACTCCGGGGTGGTCCAGCGGTGTCGGCCGGGCAGTGATGCGGGCGAGTCGTACACGGCGCGGAACAGGTCGTGGTCGACCTGCACGGTTTCGCGCTGAGCGGTCATCGGCTTCCCTCCTCGTTGAGTCGGTGCCCCCACCGTGGTCAGGGGTGACCGTGGGCGCAGCCGGATCAACGACACGAGGGGTCAGCGGGTCGTCGCTCCGCGGCTGACCGCTTTCGGCTTCGGTGGCCGGCCTCGGGTGGTACGACGGACGCAGGGCGTGCGCCGGCGGGAGGAGCGCCGATGGCGAGCAGACCCGAACGGCTGCTGCGAGGCGGTGACTCGCCGTTGAGCGCCTCGTTCCTGGAGCTGTTCTTCGATCTGGCGTTCGTGCTGGCCCTCAGTCAGCTCGCCGTCCACCTGCTGCACGACCTCACCCCGGTCGGCGCGTTGCACACCGCCCTGCTGTTGACCGGGGTCTGGTGGATCTGGGTGACCACCACCTGGTTCGCCGACTGGTACGACCCGGAGAGCCCGGCGGTGCGCTGGCTGCTGGTCGGTGCCGCGCTGAGCAGCCTGCTGGCCGGGGTGGCGATCCCGCAGGCGATGGACGGGCGGGGCCTGCTCTTCGCCGGCGCGTACGTCTCGGTGCACATCGCCAGGGGCGCGGTCACCGCCTTCTCGCTGCGGGGTCACCCGCGGCAGCAGCGGGCGCTGCGCATTCTCTGCTGGTTCAGCGTCTCGGCCGTACCGTGGTTGGCCGGTGGGTTTCTGCCGGAGTGGCGCATGCCGCTCTGGCTGCTCGCCCTCGCCATCGACGTCACCGGGCCTCGATTCGGTTGGCCCACTCCGTGGATGGGCCGGACCGGGCCGCAGGAGCTGCGTCTGGCTGGCGAGCACTTCGCCGAGCGGTACCAACAAATCATGATCATCGCGCTTGGCGAGCTGGTCCTGGTCACCGGCCTGTCGTACGCCGACACCGACCTCGCCCTTCCGCAGACCGCCACGTTCCTGCTGGTCTTCGCCACCGCGGTGCTGATCGGTCTGCTGTACGTCACGCCCGCCGGTCAGCGTCTCGGCCCCGCTATCGAGCACGCCGACCCGTCCCGACTCGGGGTCATCACCGGATACCTGCACCTGGTGATGGTCGCCGGGTTGGTGGTCACCGCCGTCGGCGCCGAACTGAGCATCGCCCACCCCCTGCGGACGGGTGACACGACAGCGGTCCTGGCCATCCTGGGCGGCCCGGCACTGTTCCTCGTCGGTCGGATCCTCTTCTCGGCGGCCATCCACCGGCGACTCTCCTGGCATCGGGTGGTGGCCCTGCTCGTGCTGGGGGGCGCGGCGGCCGTCCTGCGGCTGCCGCTGCTGGCGGTCAGCGCGGTCAGCACCGCGGTGGTGCTGGTGGTGGTCGTCCTGGATCACGCCGGCATCCAGTCGTACCGTCGCCAGACTGGCGCGTAATCGGGAAGCCTGACTAAAGTCAGGTATATGGACCCGGCTCTCATCGCCGCCGTGCGGCGGTTCAATCGAACGGTCACCCAACGGGTGGGGGCGCTCGACGACGAGTACATGGCCCAGGGGCGTCCCCTGGGGCAGGCTCGGCTGCTCTGGGAGATCGGCCCCGCCGGTGCCGAGGTCGCCGCGTTACGGGCCCGGCTCGGCCTGGACTCCGGATACCTCAGTCGACTCCTGCGCACCCTGGAGAACGACGGCCTCATCACCGTCGGGCCGGTCGACCAGACCGGCGGTGACGGTCGGGTGCGCGTCGCCACGCTCACCGACGCCGGCCGGACCCAGTGGGCCGACCTCGATCAACGGTCGGACGATCTCGCCGCCTCGATCCTCGAACCGCTCACCGAACACCACCGAGACCGACTCGTCGCCGCCATGGCCGAGGTCGAACGGCTGCTCATCGGGTCGATGGTCGTCATCGAGCCGTGCCCGCCGAGCGACCCGCGGGCCCGCTCGTGCCTGCGGGCCTACGTCCGGGACATCGCCCGACGATTCGACGACGGTTTCGACCCCGCGCTGAGCAAGCCGCTCCACGAGGAGGCGCTCGTCCCACCCAACGGGGTGCTCCTGCTCGCCACCCTCAACAGCGAACCGATCGGCTGCGGCGGGGTGAAGCTCCACCGGGACGCGCCCGCCGAGATCAAACGCGTGTGGGTGGCCGACACCGTACGTGGGCTCGGCGTCGGGCGGCGGCTGCTGGGCGAGCTGGAACGGTACGCCGCCGAGCATGGCGCGACAGCCGTCCGGCTGGACACCAACCGCAACCTCACCGAGGCGATCGCCCTGTACCGGGCGACCGGTTACCGGGAGATCGAGGCGTACAACACCGAGCGCTACGCCCACCACTGGTTCGAGAAGCAGCTCAGGCAGTGAGGCCCGGCGGGGTTTTGGCTGGCTATCCAGGTGGCGACGGCGACTCAGGTGGGCGACCTCGCGCACGGGCGGCATCCGAGATGGCGACCCCGGCCAGGACTGCGGCGACGGCGACGGCGGCCACGATCGGCGGTACGAGGAGCATCAACGGCGTCAGCGCGGCCAGGGCGAGCAGCCCGATCGGCCGGTCCCAGGACACCCGGCTGAAGACCACGTACTCGAAGCGGGAGCGCCCGGCCAGGAACAGCACCGGTCCGCCGAGGATGATCGCGATCAAGGCTGGTTCGGGTCGCCCGGCCGGATGGGCGATGACGAGTTCGGCGCCGACCGCCGTGACGACGACACCGGCCACCATGACCAGGTGGGCGTAGAACGCCGACAGTCCAAGGCGGGCCGGATCGCGGGAGTTGGCGATGGCTGACGCCGACAACTCCCCGGCACGGTAGATGTAGATGCGCCAGATCAGCACCGTGGTGGCGATCGACACCAGGAACGCAGTGGTCCGGTCGGGTGCGAAGCCGCTGCCGCCGAAGGTCGACGCGGAGACCAGGATCATCTCGCCCAGCGCGATGATGAAGAACTGTCGGTGACGCTCGGCCAGGTGTTCGGCGGCGCTCGGCAACTCCGAGGGCGGCGATCGGCCCAGGCCGGGTGTCAGGTAGCGGAGTTTTCCCGCCAGATAGTCGATGGCCACCGCCAGCACCCACAGTGCCTCCTGAGCGGTGCCGTGCACCAGTGCCCCTGCGATCCACGGCACGGCGGAGACGCAGAACCAGATGACCACCCGTAGGGCGCCGCGTTGCAGCTCGTGGCCCCGCAGGGCGATGAGAAGGCCGATGCTGCGACCGACCTGGACGGTGACATACGCCCCCGCGAAGACCAGGCTGTGTGCTCCGAAGGCCTCCGGTAGCGCGACGGCCATCAGCAGACTGCCGACCAGGGTCGCGATGACCAGCAGTTGAATCGTCGGCCGCCGCGGGTCGAATCGGTCCGGGACCGTCGCCGTGCTGCACCAGACCCACCACACAGCCAGCAGCAGCACCAGCGTGTGGAAGGCGCCCCGCCAGGTGAGGTCCTGGCTGAGCACCCGCCCGAGTTGGGTGAGCACGTAGACGAACGCCAGATCGAAGAAGAGCTCCAGGAAGGTGGCCCGTTGCGGGTCCCCTGGTTTCCGCAGCAGCTTGCCCGCACTGCTCCTCGTCATCGGCCCGCCCGTCCTGTGGGTTATGCACGCTCTGCGGCATTCGTACCATGCGGCAGGGTGAGCCAGTCGGGCTACTCGATGGAGTTGAGGTGGTGCGCGACGCTGGCAAAGGATCGAATGAGTTCCGTCTCGCTGCCGGTACGCCAGATCAGCCGCCACTGCTGGCCAGGGTCGCCTGGTGGGGCCGCAGCGGCGACAGCAGTCCGCTGTTGCTGGACATCCTCGACGTCGACGACACCGCCGACGATCTGACCGAGGTGGCGCAGGCGCTGTACGAGACGGCCGCCCGGCAGGTCCTGCCGACCAGGACCACCCCCCCGTCAGTGGTGGCGTGTCGGCACGCTGGGCCGGGACGGCGACCCCGTCGGGTTCGTCGTCCCGGCCCGCAACGCCTACCACCCGGTGATCGCCTACCTCGGCGTCGTGCCGAAGCACCGGGGCCACGGTTACGTCGACGGACTCCTCGCCGAAGGCACCCGCATCCTGGCCGACGAGGGCGTGCCACGCATCCGGGCCGCCACCGATCTGGGTAACACCCCGATGGCGAACGCCTTCGCCCGTGCCGGTTACGTCAACTTCGAGCGTGCCATCAACATGGCCTGGTAGCGCCGAGCGGCCGGCTGCCCTCCGATCAGCCCTTCACCGCCCCCGCGGTGAGTCCTTCGGTGAGGAAGCGCTGCCCGAGGGCGTACATGATCACCACGGGGATGCTGACGAGCAGCGACGCCGCAGCGAGTTGTCCCTGTGGCACGACGTCGCCGGCGATCATCGACTGCATCCCGACCGGGAGCGTCTTGTACTCGTCCTTCGTGATGAACACGAAGGCGAAGAGGAACTCGTTCCAGGCGTTGGTCAGGGTGAAGAGCGCGACCGCCAGCAGCCCCGGCTTGGCCAGCGGCAGCACCACCCGGCCGAACGCCTGGACGCGGCTGCAACCGTCGACCAGCGCGGCCTCCTCCAGCTCGATGGGGATCGACGAGAAGTACCCCACCAGCAGCCAGGTGGCGAACGGCAGCGTGAAGGTCGGGTACGTCACCACCAGCGACCACAGCGAATCGGTGAGCCGGGCGCCGATGAGCATCTGGTACAGCGGGATGAACAGCAGCGCGCCCGGCATCACGTAGGTGAGCAGCACCGTGACGGTGAAGCTCTGCGCCCCACGGAACCGCAGCCGGGCCAGCGCGTAGCCGGCCAGGGCGGCGCAGACCAGAGCCACCGCGGTGGATGCCGCCGACACCAGCAGGGTGTTGAGGTACCAGCGGCCGAACGGCTGGTTGGCGAAGAGCGCGCTGAACTGTTCCAACGTCCACGGCGTCGGCCACAGGTCGTCGGTGCGCATGACGACCTGGCCCTCGGACTTGAAGGCCGTGACGCCGATCCAGTACAGCGGGCCGAGCACGAAGAAGAGCAGACCGGCCAGCGCGACCCAGGACCCGACGCCCGACACCGCCGACGACGACCGGCGACCACCTCGCGACTGGAGGGCCGAGACGAGCCGGCCGACCGCCGCCGCGACCAGCAGAATCACCCCGAGGACCACCGCCGCCTTCCAGAAGATCTTCGGCGACGCCCAGAGCAACAGACCGGTGACCAGCGCGGCGACGGCCCACGGCAGGGCCTTGCGCGCTGGCCCGGCCCACCGCTGTGTGCCGACCCACCGCGCTGCCCGGCGTCGGCGGGGCAGCTTGATGTTGGTGTCCTGACGCAACAACCGGACCAGGACGAACACCAACCCGCCGATGATCGGCAGCATGACGAGCGTGACCGCCGCCCCAGCGCCGTACTGCAGTTGCAGGATCGCCTTGGAGTACGCGATGAGCACGTACGGCGCTGTCACGTCGCCCGGGCCGCCCTGCGTCAGCAACCAGACGAGGTCGAAGTTGTTGAACGTCCAGATCGACGACAGGGTCACCGTCACGGTGATCACGTGGCGCAGTCCGGGCAGTGTCACGTGGGCGAACCGCTGCCACGACGAGGCGCCGTCGATGGTCGCCGCCTCGTAGAGGTCCGCCGGGATGGCCTTCAACCCCGCGAGGAAACACACGGTGAAGAACGGCACTCCCTTCCAGACGTTGACGAGGATCACCGACGGCATGGCCAGCGACGGGTCGGACAGCCAGCCCGCCGGCCAGCTGTCGACCAGGTGCGCGCTGGCCAGCAGCGGCCCGATCCCGGTAACGGTGAGCAGGTTGTTGACGCTGCCGAAGATCGGGTCGAGCAGCGCGCGCCAGCTGAACGCCGTCACCACCGTCGGCACCACCCACGGCACCAGGAGCAGCCCGGCCAGCAGGGCCCGTCCCCGGCGTCGGTGGTGCAGCAGCAGGGCCGCGGCCAACCCCAGCACGACCTTGAAAACCTCGGCGTACGCGGTGAAGACGAACGAGTTCACCACGCCGGTGTGGAACTGGTCGTCGCCGACGAGCGCGAGGTAGTTGTCCAGGCCGACGAAGACGGTGTCCTGCCCGTGCCGTTCCGTGGTGCTGGTGATGATCGACCGGGCGATCGGCACGAGGACGAGCCCGCCGACCAGCACAGCCATGGGCATCAGGAACAGCGCCGCCAGCCGCCAGTCACGCCCCAGCCGCCGCTGGACCGCTGTGAGAGAGCCGGGCCCCGACGGCGGGGATTTCCTCGCCGTCGGGACCCGCGCAGGACGGACAGAGCTCACTGCGGCAGCCCCTGCTGGTTGAAGATCTGCACCATCTTCGCGTGGGCGGCCGTCACGGCCTGTGCCGGCGCCGTTCCCTGGACGACCTGCTGCATCATGTCGGTCAGGACGTAGGCCGAACCAACCGCCTGCTGGCCCGCGCTGGCCTTCTGCGGGAAGGCCAGGCCGTTCTTCGTGTTCAGCGGCAGCTTCAGTTCAGTGATCTTGCGCAGCATGGGGAACGCCGCGTCGCCGCTGGTGAAGAACGGGTCGGCGTCCCAGACCTTCTCCCAGGCGGGCATCACCAGGCCGGGGGCCTCCTTGGCCACCCCGAGCAGCGCGGGCGCGCTGACCAGGTACTGCGCGAGGAGCTTGGCGAGCGCCGGGTTCTTGGCGCCCTTGAAGACGACGAAGCCCTGCGACTGGCCGAGCAGCAGGGGATTGTCGGTCGCCGGCCCGATGCAGTCGGAGAACACGTGGGTGTTGGCGTGCACCGGGTTCTTCTTGGTCCTGGAGTCCGCGTACACGCTGAACTGGTTGCGGGTGTAGCCGAGGATGCCAGCGAGCCAGTTCTCGTTGTTGCTGGTGTCGGTCCAGCTGGCGATCCCCGGCGGCAACATCGGCTTGTACTTGGGGTTGGTGTAGATGTCGCCGAGGAAGCTCACCGCCTGCACCGTCTCGGGCGAGTTGAAGGTGACCTTCCGGCCGTCGTTGGAGGCGATCGACCCACCGTAGGCGTTGATCAGCGCCTCGATCATGCCGTTGCCGTCACCGGACCGGTTCACCGTCATGCCCCAGCCGAACCGGCGTTTGGCTGGATCGGAGATCTCCAGGCACAGGTCCCGCAGCTCCTCCCAGCTGTAGATGTCCTTGGGAGTGATGCCCTTGTCCTGCATCCAGTCCTTGCGCAGGAACGACCCGATCCCGATGAAGTGGTATGGGATCGCGAACCACTTGCCGTCGAAGACGCAGAAGTTCTTGGCCTCGGCGCAGGGCTCGCCGTACTTGGCGGTCAGCGCCGTGACGACGTCCGTCACGTCCTCCAGGTCGCCCAGCGCGTGGAACTGCGCGACGAACCGCGAATCGGTCATGAATGCCAGGTCACGGGCCACCCCGCCCTTGACCTCCGCATCGATCTTGGCCACCACGTCACCGGCGTCGGCCTGGACGAGACTGTTCTCGATCTTCGTCCCGGTGGTGTCGGCGAACTTCTTGATCGAGCTGTCGAGGGCCTCGTTGGCCGCCGTCGAATACAACTTCTGCGACAGCATCCCCATCGAGGAGCCCTTCATCGACGCCGCGGCGTCGATGAGCTCCTGCGGAACGTCCGGCTGCACCTTGGTGGGCGACTCGGAGGTGTCCCCGCACGCGGCCAGACCAGCCGCGCCGAGCACCCCCACCCCCATCCCCAGAAAGCCGCGCCGGGACCACGCCAGGTTGTCGTTCATGGACATTCGCCTCCTCTGTTCTCCGCACCACTGCACGCCCGAAGGCGTGTTTGTGCTCCAGGTGTCCCTATGACGGCGACCACGGACGCGTCGCCCGCACCGATCAGCGCGCCCGCGTACCCGCTGTTGCGCTTGTTGGGTTTGCCACAGCGGCGAGGGGATCGCTCTTGCCGCCGTTCACCGTCAGGAGTCCGTTGACGTGCGCGGCGTCGTGGCATCCGAGCGAGCGGCGCGCGAGATTTCGCGTGCCGCCCGCCGGGTAGCGCGACGCGGTTGAGGCGATCGGCGACCGGGCCGAGAAAGCTGCGCTGACGTTGCAGTTCGGTCGGGCCACGCGACCACCACCGTTCGAGATTTCGAACTGAGTTCGAGATACCGTATCGAGTGGTCGCGACGCTAGAGCAGTGGCAAGACAGCTGTCAATGTTTCGATGGGGTTTCGAGCCGAAAACGGGAGGCGGACTATCGAGACCGGGCCCGGTAGCCCATGCGAGCCGACAGCGCGGCCGCGCCCTCACGAACCAGCCCGGTCCACTCCACGTGCGCCTGCGGTGTCCAGCGAATGATCGGCGCGGACAGGCTCATCGCGGCGATGGTGGCGCCGGAATGGTCCCGGATCGCCGCAGCGACACAGCGCATGGCGCTGTCAGACTCACCGATGTCGACCGCGACGCTCTCCGCCCGGACACGATCGAGATGCTCACGCAGCCGATCCGGGTCGGTGATGCTTTCCGGTGTCATACCCGGCAGCTCGCCCTTCGTCAGGACAGCATCCAGGCCCGCCTCGTCGAGGCTCGACAGCAGCACCTTGCCGACCGCCGTGCAGTGCGCCGGCAGCCGCCGCCCCACCCCGGACACCATCCGGACGGGATGCGTGCTGTCGAACTTCACCAGATAGATGACATCGGGGCCGTCGAGCACCGCCACGTGGACCGCCTCATGGCACGCGGCAGCCACGTCCCGCACCACGCACTGCGCCTCGCGAACCAGATCAAGCCGGCCCGCGAACGCCGCGCCGAGCTGGAACAGCGGCATGCCGAGCCGATACTGCACCGGCTGACCCGGTACGGAGATCAGGTACGAGCGAGCCTCAAGAGTGACGAGCAGCTCGTGGACGGTGGTGCGGGGTAGATCGAGCCGCTCCATCACCTGGCGGGCCGACAGTTGGGGACAGTCCAGGAACAGCTCGAGGACGTTGAGTGCGCGGTTGACCGCCGGTACCACACGGGGCATGTCGATAGTCCCTTCGCAGTGCCGAACCCGCGTCAACGATCTCCACACAGGCCGGCACCTGAAGAGGATATCTACGTCAGCCCGCAGCGCCAGGGTTCGGACTCGTCGTCGACCGGAGCGCCCCGACCCCTGGCCGGCTCGGTTTCACGTGGCCCGGGCTGCCTAGAACCGTCCCAGGGCTCCGGCGTCGCTGAAGCCGTTCAGGATCCGGTCGTCTGGTATCTGTGGAGCGCAGCCTCGGCAACCTGGTCGAGGTATTTGTCGCTGCCGGTCTTGTTGCCCTCCGACTGAACGACAACCAACGTGGTTCCGATCCGGATGAGCAGGCTGTCGCAAGCCATCGCGTCAAGACCCGACGTGACGGTGCAGCTGACGTGAATACTGTCATCGCCCAACCGCGGCGCTGGCGCCACTGCGTAACGATGGCTGCCACCGCCGCCCCCACCGGACAGCACAACGGCCGGGCAACGGTCGACGAACGTTCGCAGGTCGGTGATTGCGCGCCGGGCACCGTCATCGGTGTAGGTCCTGAGGACTTCGGTTCCCACCCACAGGTCATCAGGCCCCGCGTCATAGCTGAGTGTGGCTGCGGCCATCGCCGACGGAGTCCCGGTCAGTCGGCGGGCTGACAGCAGCGGGATCATGCTGCGCGAACAAGGCGCGTCGACCTCTGGTCGCCGATCTCCAGCGTCAGACGCCATGCTCGTCGCGACCTCCACAGTGAACCCTGGCGGTAGTGACTCCGTGGTCACCAGGCGTGCGGACAACGTCGCGGAATACCCGGTCCCGCCGGTCGCCGGAACTGCTGAGGAAGGTGACTTGGAACCCGTTGTCTGGTTCGTTCCCTCGGCGGATCGAACCGCTGGAGTGGTCGTCGGAGAGCCGCAGGCGGAAACCAAGCAGACGGTCGCCACCGCGACACAACTACGGAGCACCATCCTGAACACCGGCAGCTCCACTCCTACGTGAGACGCGTCAGGCTATCAGCGCGCTTCCTCAACCGTGGAGCAGCAGAAGCGACATGCGGTGTCCGGAGTCGGGGCGGCCCGTCCGTTCTGGTCCGCGCCCAACTTCCGGAGGACGACGTCGCGATGAGCGGTTGACAGAGGTGTGAATCCAGAATCGCGCGATGTGTTTCGCCCAGTGTCGAAACATCCGAGCGCCTTCGGAGCATCCGGCGTCTCGTTGGCCGCATAGACCGCGGGTCGAACGGCGATGCCCTCACCGCAGCGGCGAGGCCCTTAAGCGTCTACCCTCCGTCGGGTGAGGTGGTGACAGTCGTCCGCCAGGTGATCTGCGACATCCGAAAGCGCGGGTCGCGGCTAGATCAGCGTGCTTGACCCACGTGTGCGTTAGGTTGCGTCGTTCAGTTTGTCGAGCGCGCCGTCGTGCTGGTCGTCGTCTCGGTGCGGGCGCGCCTAGCAACCGGCCGGCACGGGCCACAGGAGGCGACATGTCCGACGAGATCAGGCTCAGCGCGGTCACCCTGGACTGCCCGGACGCCGTCGCCTTGGCGGGGTTCTACGCCAGCATCACCGGCGGAACCCTGACACACGCCGGAGACGGCTGGGCATGCGTGCTGAGCCCGGCCGGGCGGATCAACTTCCAGACTGTGCCCGGATACACGCCACCCACCTGGCCCGACCCCACCGCGTCGATCATGATGCATCTCGACTTCATGGTCGTGGACCGAGACGCCGCCGAGGCCCGCGTGCTCGCCGCCGGAGCAACAAAGTACGACTTCCAGCCCAACAGCGAACAGTGTTACGTCTACGCCGACCCGGCGGGCCACCCGTTCTGCCTGACCACCTGGGAGGCCACGGCTACGCCAGCTCAGCTCGGCTGATCGAGCCGCGCGGACGAAGGCCCCGATGCTGCTCACGGGCAAATAACCGGGCTCCTTACGGGCCGGCAGCCGGCTGTCCGGTCTCGGGTTGGCCTGACCGCCGTCGCGATATCGGACGTCTTCGGGCTTCTTCTCCTGCTCCGTCACGGCGCACGGCACAGCCGCCTATCGGAAGAATCTACGACTGGCCGTAGATCGTAACCGGACAAGTCACGCAGGTCCTGAGACCGATCGGTCACGCAGGTCCTGAAACCCGACTTCGCCGGCACGCTCATGAGCAACGGCGTCGAGCCCCAGGAGGTGCCTGCTGTGTCAGTTTCGGCTGTTCGTGGCGGGCTTCGTAGGCAGGTCAGGCAGCAGCGACCCGTCCACCTGTCGTCGGACCAGCGCCATCGTCAATGATCCCGCGAGGAGGAAGAGCACGCCGAGAAGAATCCAACCGGGCAAACCGTGCTGAATCGCGGTTGCCGTCACGACCAGCGGCGCGAGCATCGAGCCCAGTGCCGCTCCGGTCTGGCTGACACCCTGGTACGCGCCTACGTTGGCCTGGTCGGCAAGCTCGAAGGCGAGCGTCCAACTGCCTGCCTCGGACAGGATCTCGGCGAGGCTGTGTGCCACGGTCGCGAGCGTCAGCATCACCACGACGACAGCGATCGCGCCGTGGGCGGACAGGGCATACAGGCCACAGGCCAGCGCGAGCAAGGTACCGGCCCCGGCGACCGCGCGGCCGGCCGAGCGGATGGCTTTCGCTCCGCGTGCCGCCCAGACCTGAAGCAGGGAAACGATGACGGTGTTCAATGCCAGCAGCGCCGCGATGGTCGCCGGGGGTGCCTTCGTCGAGCCGGCGACCCAGAGTGGTACCCCCACCGTGAGCATGCCGATTTGCATGCTCATGACGGCGTAGAGGCCGGTGATGGCCAGATAGGTCCGGTCGCGCAGTGGTGATTGGCGTACGCCGGCCGTCCGAGACCCGTCGGTCGCGGTGAGCTCGGCGCCACGGTCCATCCGGCGCAGCAAGAATGCGGAGACGAGCAGCAGTGCTCCGGTGGTGAGCATCGCCAGCAGATATGCCAGTTTGGTGTCGAGCACGAGGGCGACGGCTGCCAGCGCGGTTCCCACGCCGATGAAAGCGTTGGTGACCACCCGCAGGCGGGCGCGCACCTCCACGCGGTCCGGGCCGGTGAACGACTCGGCGATCATCGTCGTCAGGGCGGTGCGCTGCATGGCCTGTTGACCGACGGCGGCGCAGGCGACGACAACGAACGCGGCCGGGGTGTGCGCCAGGAGGTAGGCCACCAGCGCCAGGCCCTGGCCGGCGGTCGTGGCGAGCAGCACCCGGCGCGCGCCGACGACACGGGCCAGGTAGCCCGCAGCCAGCGCGGCGGGGACGGCGACCGCCCCGGCGATCGTCAACCCGAGCGCGACCGTGGTCGCGGTGAAGCCGGCGACGTGGGTGAAGAACAGCACGCTGACGCTGAAGAAGACCCCCTTGGAAAGCGAGCTGGTCATGGTGGCCAAGGTCAGCGCGCGGGCGACGGGATCGTCCGGACGCAGGTACCGCCGAACCCAGTCGGCCGCCGGCGACCGGTGGCGGCCTGTCACAAGATGCATGCCGTCAGTTGTCGCAGGGTGCCGGCGGACCACGCCAACGATGTAGCCTTTTGCTTCATGGTCCGGTACGAGCTGCTCGGCATGGATGTCGCCGATCTCCGATTCGCGGTGTCCCCGCTCAATGAGGCGGTGCTGTCCCTGCGGGCTTGGCGCGATCCAGGACGATATCCGCTTCAGTTGCGCTGGCTACGCACGCTCGAAGCCGTGCGCGGCAGCCTTGACGAGGCCATGCTGCTCGCATTGACGGACGTACGGCTGTGGACACCCGATTTTCTCAACCCGCGTCCGTACTCACCGCTGACCCGCTTCGACGACGAAATCGCGAGACTGGCCAGTACCGACCCGGCGGTCATCGAACGAGACCTGCGAGCGGTGCACGGCGCGACGCCACTTCCCGAACCACTACAGGGTTCCGCCGCGGAGGTGCTCAATCGGATCATCGATGCGCTCGCCGCGTACTGGCGGTTGTGTTTCGAGCCGCACTGGCCACGGATGCGGGCGGTCCTCGAAGGCGACGTCACGTTCCGAGGACGACAAATCGCTCAGCGGGGTCTCGCCACGATGCTCAGCGGATTGTCGGACTCGGTGCGGCTCGTCGGAAACGTGGTCGAGGTACGGCTACGCTCGAAGCTCGACTACGCGCGACCGGCCAATGGCGGGCTGACCCTGGTGCCGAGCCTGTGGACCGGCAACGCCTCGACACCCATCTCGGCCGACGAGCCACCAATGATCCTCTATTCCGCGCGTGGCGCGGCGACCCTGTGGGAGCCGCAGGCCCTGCCCGCGCCGGACGGTCTCGCCGGACTTCTGGGCACCACTCGGGCCGGTCTGCTCAGCCATCTCGACACGCCCGCCTCCTCCACCGAGTTGGCCGCCCGCCTCGGCGTCACCCCGACAGCGGTCAACCAGCACCTTCGAGCATTGCGTGCGGGCGGACTGCTGGTCGGCACCCGACACGGCCGATCGGTGCTCTACCGCCGCTCCGACCTCGGCGACATGTTGGTTGCCTCGGCCGCTCCGCATTCGTGAAGCCCTCGCAGGCCGGCGTCTGTCGCCGCTTGTACCCGTTGTCACCCGGTTAGTCACCCGCGGCCACGTCCCATGCGTCCCATAGAGTCACGGCCATGCCTAGCGCGATGACGGCGGGCCAACGATGCAGAACCGTGGCGGTCGTACTACTGGTGCTCCTTGCCTGTGTTGCCGGAGCCTGCAAGGCAGCTGATGAGCGAGCGTATTCGATCGATACTGGATCCATGTCACTAGACGACGGCCTGCAGCTCTACGGACTCGCAATGCCCGATTGTCCAGTGCAGGACTTGCGCTATGCCCTCGTCGGGATGTGGGGTGGGCACGATCTTTACCTACGCTTCTCAGCTACGGCCGCATGCATGGGGTCATTCCTTGAGATAAATGACATGATCGATATCGGCGAAGCTACCTCGGTAGGCCCCTTTCCTCACGGCCGTCCGAAACTCGGTGATGTTGGTTGGAGCTTTCGCGATGACGCCGACTACCGGATGTATCACCCTAGAGAATTTCAGGGACGGGATGTCACCGCTGTAGTCGACCCGAACGCAGACCCTCACGTAGTGAGTATCTATGGATTCCCGGTTTAGATATTTCGCCTGAAAGCGTGAGTTCAACGGGCCTGCAACAAGACGGGCTTCCTGCCATCCTGTCTGCCGCCGACCCGCCCTCCTGGGGGCGGGCCGGGCGGTGCTTGGTTTGCGCAAGGGCGAGATGTTGGGGCTCACCTGGGCTGACGTCGACCTCGACGCGGGGGAGTTGACCATCGACCGGCAGCTCCAGCGGGTCGGTGCCGAGTTGCTGCACCGGGAGACGAAGACGGCTGCCTCGGACGCCACTCTGCCACTGCCGGACATCTGCATCGTGGCGCTCGACCGCCGCCGCGCCGCCCAGACCGCCGCCGGGACGCCGCCGGCCCGGCCTGGCACCCCTCCGACCTGATCTTCACCACTCGCTACGGCCGACCAGTCGAGCCGCGCAACTTCAACCGCTTCTGGGACCGCCGCTGTGACACGGCCGGCGTCCGGCGCTTCACCGTCCGGGACGCTCGGCGGACCTGTGTCTCGCTCCTGGCCTGGACGTCCACCCCCGGGTGGCGATGCAGATCCTCCGCCACGCGCAGTTCGCCATCACGATGGAGATCTACACGGTGTCCTCGGCGGCCACCGGTGACGCGTTCGAGCGGCTCGGCAACACGCTCGGCCGGTGACTCGTGATTCGTTTACGCCATCAGGTCGACAGGGGCCCACTGCTGTACTTCGCTGCCGTACGGGCAACGCACGCAACCACGACAGGCTCGAAAAAGCCCTGACCTGCGAGAGAGTGGGCCGCCAGGGACTCGAACCCTGAACCTATGGATTGCCGGCGATCCGGTTTTCTGCGGTGTGGTTCGAGGTCATCAGGGCTGCTGGCGTGCGTCTCGGCCGGGTTCGGCTGGCACGGTTGCTGTACTTCGCTGCTGTACTGCTGGCGGTTGTCTGGTCCAGCCGATGAAGCGTCGGTGGAGCGCGCCGGCTGGTGCCCAGGGCATGTCTTCGGCGGCCTGGACGAGGTAGGCACCGAGGTAGAGGGCCAGCGATACGGGCGCGTCGGCGTACTCCGCGCGTAGCTCCCGGCGGCGGGTCGGGCAGGGCCAGGGCAGGTCGCAGCCGCCGCAGCTCCAGATCGGCATGACCGGGCCGTGGGTGGTCACCGCACACCACCCAGGAACCGGGCGACGCTCGCGCGGGCCTGCCGGCTGGTCGCCCACTCCACCTGCCAGCACGGGTACGGGGCCAGCCGCGACCACCACGCCCGGCAACCGGCACACATGCCGTCGAGCCCTCGGACGTGTACGGCCAGGATTGCGTGCTCCTGGTCGTCTCTCACTGCGCCTCCTCTCCCGGCCAGTGGCCACGGTTGATGGGGATGCGGTGTCGGGCGTGGCAGGGCAGGTCGGCTCCGCAGCGGCAGATCCGCCGCCACTTCCGCCACGACCAGACCGGCCGATGCCGCCGGGCAAGGGTGAGGGCAGTGGCTATCAGTTACTCCTCGTACGAAACGCGCGGCACCAGATCTCCCTCGGGTGCGGGTCGACGGCGCGGCGGCCGGGCCTGAGCTGGTCATCCGACCGCCGCACCTGCCCGTTTACCGTACCGATGTAGGACTGTAGATACAATAAGATGTAGAACTGTTGGACACGTAGCGTCACATTCGTGATCGACCCCAGCGCGGATCGGGCCGTGTTCCGGCAGCTCGCAGACCTCCTGCGGGACCGGATCACGTCTGGCGACATCGCGCCCGGTGCGTCACTGCCGAGTGAACTGCGGCTGGCTCAGGAGCACGGGCTGAGCCGTACGAGTGTGCGGCAGGCGATAGCAATACTCCGGTCGGAAGGGCTCGTGATCGTAGAACCGCCGCGCGGCACCTTCGTCCGGGCCATCGAGCCGACCGAGACGGTGAAACTGCTCAAGGGCGACACTGCCTCCGCGCGGATGCCAACGCCTGCCGAGCGCCGTGAGCTGGAGATCGGCGAAGGTGTCCCGGTCCTCGTGGTCTTCCGCGCCGACGGCTCCCGCGAGCTGTACGCAGCCGACCGCGTACGCGTGGGTCGCTAATCCGCCCCTCGCGTGCACAGTTGAACCCCGCTGGGGGAATGCGGACGCAAGCTGCCGACGGCTGTCAGGTGGTGGCGGCCCGCGTCGACGAGCAGGTGTCGGGCGCCATCGGTTCACGTTCCAAGTCGGCCCGCGTCGGGGCTCGCACTGCTCTCTCGCTGCCTCCTGCCTGATGCCCAACGCGCGCCCCGACTCCTCGTGATCGCACCCGCCGCCCCGGTTGGGCATCCCGGCGAACACCGGCACCCGCACCCGCCGATCGCGGCCGTTCTGATGGCCGGTTCCTCCTCATGGCCGGCAACTCCCCGTCGTGTCGGTGCGTCGCCTGATGCCGGTGGGGCAGTCGCACAGTAGTGCGACGGGGGTGGTATATTTTCCGGCATGATTTCGCACCCCACGTTCGAGCAGGTTCTCGAAGACTTGGGCGACAAGGTGATCACCGGATTGGGTCGCGCTGCACAGACGACGCGCGGCGATTTGCTGAAGTACCGGCGCGAGAACCCGTTGTGGGTGGCGGACTCGACGGAGCGCGGCCTGGCGAACTGGATCCACGACCGGCTCTGGACCCATCTCGTCGGAGAGCTGGATGACCACGATGGGGTGTACGTGCACGACAAGGAGCCCAGCCGGGAGCTGTGGGTGGGCATCCGGTATAGGCTGCGGATCAAGCGGCACGGGCAATCCGGGGAAATCAGCACATTCCCGACATTGGCAGCCATGTCCTTCTTTACCCAGGGTCGGGAGGCTTTTGAGGGCCTGGAGGTCATCCGACTCTGCGCCGGATACATCTGGGAGAAGGAAGAGCGGGACATGGGGGAAGCGGTCCTGTCACTGCGGACCACCCGCGACAAGGTCATCTGGTGCAACCCTCTGCCGTTCGTGGGTGAGGTGCGCGCCGGGGGTGAGGTTCGACCGTTCCCGGTTACCCCGGCTGCGGAGCCGACGGCTCCTCTGATCGACTTCAACCCGCGCACCCCCAGTGTCGCGGATGGCAACCGGAACCAGGAGGAGTAATGAGTTACCTCGGCGAAGCGTTGGTGACCGCACGCCGAGCACGCGGACTGACCCAGGGTGAATTGGCGCAGGCGGCCGGCGTTACGCAGGCCGCCCTGTCTCGCTACGAGAACGATCAGCGAGAACCAGATGCGGCGGTTCTGGAAAAGTTGGCCAAAGCTCTTGGCGTAACCGTAGCCTTCCTGCAAACAGCAGGAAGGCTGCGCGGCGCTATGGCGATTGACGTGCACATGCGGCGACAAGCAACAGCAAAGCCGACTGTTTGGAGACAGCTTGAAGCTAAACTCAATATGTATCGAATGCATGCCCGCCATCTCTTTGAAGACGTCTCCATAAAAGCAGAGCAAAGAATACCGACGTTCGATCCCATAGATGTAGACCCACACAATGCAGCACGCCTTGTACGGATGCAATGGCGCATGCCAGTGGGTCCAGTGCGGTCGCTAACCAAGTGGATGGAGGCTGCCGGGTGCATCATAATCGAAGAGGATTTTGGCACGCCTCGCGTGGATGGGCTATCCCAATGGATTGGCGAACATCCCATTATCTTGCTCAACTCGCGAGTTCCGGTTGACCGCAAGAGGCTTACGTTGGCTCACGAACTCGGCCACCTTTGTTTACACACTTCATACGTGTCCGACACCATCGAGCAGGAAGCCAGCAAGTTTGCCGCAGAATTCCTGATGCCCGGTGAGTTCATCAAGCCTCAATTACGTAACCTCAACCTTGGGCGATTGATAGACCTGAAGCGTGAGTGGGGCGTCTCAATGCAAGCCATCATTGAGCGCGCAGCTGACCTGGGCACTCTCGGACCCAATCAGCGGACTAATCTATACAAGACGCTGAGCGCCCGAGGTTGGCGAACAAGGGAACCGGTAAGCGACGAACTCCCCGAAGAGCAACCGATACTCCCACGGAACATCGGCGACGCCATGATGGCCAAAGGATTGAGTGCCGCCGAGATCGCAAGCATTGCAGGCTTCGGAGATAGCGCGGTTCATCCTTTCGAGCCGTTGCGACGCCCTCTTCGCGCCGTTCGGTAAGTCGGCCCGACTTGGCCCCTCGTCGTCGAAGTTGCGGCGGGGGGCCAACTCCTTCGATGGCGTAGGGGCGAGTGGGCCAGGGCGAGGTAGTGGGATATGCCACCCCTTCGCTCACCCGACCGCTCGGCCCACAACACCCAGCGAGCGATTTTGAAGGCTTGACGCCTACGCTTGTTTTTCAACCCCGTCACGTTCCAGCTTGGCGGCCCGCCGCTGCTTAAACTGAGCGAACTTAATCGTTAAGACATACATGTGATCGAGCATTGCCTCGGCAAGGTCTAACGCATCCGAAGCGTCCTCGCGGGTTACTTTGGTGCCCGTATAGTGAGCCCCCTGGTTGCCAAGTATCCTTAGCTCTTCCGCCCACTCCATGAGTCGAGCATCGATCTGACCGGCCCGCTGGAGTTCCCGCAAGCCAACGAACAGCGTTTTCTCTGTTACCCCATTGAGCTTGCAAATGCCTTCCAGGGTCCTTCGCACCATTACGACGACAGCCGTATGAGCACCTGATTGAAAGCAGGTTACTGCTTCCTGATGCTCCGCTCGGAGTTCCTCAGGAACTGAGAGCGAAAGCGCCCGACGCTCCTGGGGCCACACCTGCTCAAAAAAGTCGCCATCGCCTCCGAAGTCAATCTCGCGATGAAGCGATCCCTTGCGACAAGTATTGCAGTGCAGCAGGATTAGGGCGTCCGTGACCAGCTCAGGATTGTCTTCCTCGATGGCGATTCCCTGGACCCGCGACAACGTCAAGTTCTTACAGAACGGGCAATGAATTGCCCTGAAGTTCATGCCTTCGGTCGGATCTGACACGCTTTCATCCTTGCATTAGAGGCGTTGCGGCTTCACTCGCTTCGTTTTGGCAACCTACCCTTGTACGTCAAGCCGTCGTTGACAGGAGACGAGGCCGTGGTGGGGATGCGGCGCGTGTATCACGGGCAGGCCCCCGCCTGCCGGCAACGCCGGCCCGAGGGGTCGCAGAGGCTCCGGGGTCAAGGGCGGCCCGCAGGGCCGTCGCGCAGCGATGCGAAGCACCCTTGAGGTCGGAGGGGCGGCCCCGCATCCTCCGCGCCGCATCCCCACCACGGCCGGCGGTGACCCGCCCCACGGCGCGGCGGTACGACGGCCGCCGCGCCCCGGCCGGCAGCCGGCACACAAACCTCAAGCACACTCAGCGCTACCGTCTGCGGCGGCCCCCGGCCTTCCCGCTCTCCGCGCCAGCCGACGGGCGTTCTGCGTGGCCGACGTGAAGCGACAGCGGAGCGACGGGCTCGCGCCCTGGCGGCGGCGCGTGCGGCCCGCTCAGGGCCGCCTTGATAGACGTACAGAAAGTCCTCCCACACCCGCCGGCAGTCGGCCGTCCCGGCCCAGCCAAAGGGATCACGGCGGGTTGACGTGTCGGTACCCGGTGCTACTCTGGCGCTCGTCGAGCACGCCAGCGCGGCCTTCCCGCCGGATTGCTGGCCTCGACTTCGGAGATGCAGAGCGGCCTTCCTGCCGCTGATGCGGGTCACGTCCCGCCGGCTCTCGATCACACCGGCGACCATGCCAGTTCCCCGAATCCGCTGAGCGGCCCAGCGCGGCCTTTCCTGCCGTCACGATGGCCCGGATTCGCTTCACCCTTGCGGGCGGGGACAGCCTGCGGCGATGCACCGGATGCCGGTTTCCAGGCTCCCCACCCGTGCCGGCCTACTCATCACGTTCACGAGCGTAAAAGGACATGACCTATTGGCGGGAAGTGGCACGAGCACGATTCCGCCCTCCGGCGTCAGCCGCCCTCTCGGCGGTGCCAGGAGACACGACGAACACCACCAGCGGACATGCGTCCACGGCTGGTGGTGCTTCGTCTCCCGTCCCTGCCACCCCCTGAAGAGGAGACAGTCGTCTCCACCCCGCTCACCATCTACCGGCCCGGTCTCGTCGTCGGCCGTGACGCCCAGGTCCTGCACCGCGCCGCCACGCCGGAGTTCTCCGGCTGGCTGGAGCACACCCGCCCCGCCGGTGGATGCGCCCGCCCGGTCCGCCTCACCGGCACCATCTCCGCCGTCGACCGGAACACCGGCCGAATCCTGAGCGAGCAGCACACCGACGAGCTGCCCGACCGGACGCTCTACACGGCGTGCGGCAACCGCCGCGAATCAGCGTGCCCGGACTGCGCCTGGGTCTATCAGGGCGACGCCTACCAAGTCGTCTGTCGCGGCCTGACCGGCGGCAAGGGCATCCCCGCATCGGTCGGCAGACACCCGGTCCTCTTCGCCACCTTCACCGCCCCGTCCTTCGGCCCGGTCCACCACCGTCACGTTCCTCGCCACACCTGCCGCAACCGGCAGCGCTGCGACTGCCGCCCCGCGCCGTGCCGCGCCCGCAGCAACGCCGGCACCTGCCCGCACGGGCAGCCCGCGGCGTGCTTCGCCCGCCACGACGTCGACGATCCGCGGCTGGGGCAGCCGTTGTGCCTGGACTGCTACGGCCACGCCCACCAGGTCGTCTGGAACCACTTCTCCGGCGAGCTCTGGCGACGCACCAAACAGGCCATCGACCGCCACCTCGCCGCGCGCTGCCGTCAACGCGGTATCCCGAAGGTCGGCATCGTCACCGCCTCCGGCAAGGTCCGCTGGGTGCCACCCGTGCGGGTGTCCCACGGCAAGGTCGCCGAGATGCAACGCCGCGCCGCCGTGCACTTCCACGTCCTGCTACGCCTCGACGGCGTCGACCCCGACGACCCGGACGCCCTCGTGCCGCCACCGGCCGGCATCACCATTGACGACCTGGAAGACGCGATCCACGCCGCCGTCCGGCAGATCACCGTCACCACACCCGCGCACCCCGACCGGCCGCAAGGGTGGCTGATCGCCTGGGGCGAGCAGGTCGACGTCCGACGCATCAACACCGCCGACGGCGAGCTGACGGACGGCAAGGTGGCCGCCTACCTCGCCAAGTACGCCACCAAGGCGACCGAAGCCACCGGTCACCAATCGACCCGCCTCACCCCTGCCACGATCGACGACTACGCCGACCCAGAAGGCGACCACCTCGCCCGCCTCATCGACGCCTGCTGGCACCTCGGGCGGCCCACCGGCACCGACGCCGCCAGCGGCGCCGCAACGGCCGGCGGCCGTCAAGGCAGCCTTGACACCAGACCGAACGCCTACGCCGGGCTGCGCCGCTGGGCGCACATGCTCGGCTTCGGCGGTCACTTCCTCACCAAGGCCCGCCGCTACTCCGTCACATTCGGCCTGCTGCGGGACACCCGCGCGACCTACCGCCGCGCCGAGGACGACGACCCCACCGACACCGTGACGGTTGGCGCTCTCACCTACGCCGGCTCCGGGTGGCTCACCGAAGGCGATGCGCTCCTGGCCAACACTGCCGCCGCCCAGCGCCGGCAGGCCAGACGCATCGGCCGGGAAGAACTCGCCCATGAAGCCTGGCTCGTCGGGGCCGCCGCATGAGCAGAGACCTCACCCCGCGCTGGTACTCACCCGCCGAGGTCGCCGTCCTGCTCGGCTTCGGCATCTCCAAGGTCAAGATGAAGATCGCCACCGGCGAGCTGCGTTCCATCAAGGACGGCAAGTACCGCCGCATCCTGTCCGAATGGGTCGACGACTACATCCGCGACCAGGTCGAACGCCAGGTGGCGGCCTGATGCCCGGACGCGCACGAGCCAACGGCGAAGGCTCCATCTTCCCGTACCGGAGCGGCTTCGCCGCGTACGTCTGGGTCGAGAAGCTGGACGGCAAGCGGGGCCGGAAGTGGGTCTACGGAAAGACCCGCGAGGAGGTCCACGACAAGTGGATCAAATTGCACGGGCAGGCCAAGGCTGGTCCAGTGGCGACGCGCTCCCCGACGGTGGGGGAGTACGCCGGCTACTGGCTGCTCGAGATCGTCAAGCCGAACCTCGCCCCGGGCAGCTACGTCACCTACGAGGTGGTGGTCCGGCTCTACCTCGCGCCAGGGCTGGGCCGGAAACGCCTCGACAAGCTCCGGGTCAGCGACGTGCAGACCTGGATCAACGAGGTGGGGCGGACCTGCCAGTGCTGTGCCCAGGGCAAGGACGAGCGGCGCAAGCCCGCCCAGCGTCGCTGCTGTGCCCTCGGCCGCTGCTGCCGGGATCTGCCCTCGGCAACCAGCGTCACGCACCTGCGGACCGTGCTCCGGACGCTGCTCTCCCAGGCGATCACCGAAGGGCTGATCACCCGCAACGTCGCGTCCTTGGTGAAGCTGCCACCGGTACGCAAGCGCAAGCGGAAGGCGTGGACGAGCGACGAGGCGCGGCGCTTCCTGGAGTCGGCCCGCGCCGACGACGACCCGCTCTACGCCGCGTACGTCCTGGTCCTGGTGCTCGGTCTGCGCAAGGGCGAGATGTTGGGGCTCACCTGGGTGGACGTCGACCTCGACGCGGGGGAGTTGACCATCGACCGGCTGCTCCAGCGGGTAGGTGCCGAACTGCTGCACCGGGAGACAAAGACGGCCGCCTCGGACGCCACCCTGCCCCTGCCCGACATCTGCATCGTTGCCCTCGACCGCCGCCGCACCGCGCAGACCGCCGCCCGGGACGCTGCCGGACCGGCGTGGCAGCCCTCGGATCTGATCTTCACTACCCGCTACGGGCGGCCGGTCGAGCCGCGCAACTTCAACCGCTTCTGGGACCGGCGCTGTGACGCGGCCGGCGTCCGGCGGATCACCGTCAGGGATGCCCGGCGGACCTGCGCCTCGCTCCTGGCCGACCTGGACGTCCACCCCCGGGTGGCGATGCAGATCCTCCGGCACGCCCAGTTCGCCATCACCATGGAGATCTACACGGTGGTGTCCTCGGCGGCGACTCTCGACGCGCTCAAGCGACTTGGCCAGACGCTCGACCAATGACCGCCGCGCCGCTGGTTCCGGTCCGGTCCGCTATCGGTCGCCGTAGTGGTACCGGCAGGCGATGATTTCGACGTCCTCCTTGGTGATCCGATACACCAGTCGGTGTTCGCGATCGATTCGGCGGGACCAGAAGCCGGACAGCTCTCCCCGAAGGGGCTCCGGCTTGCCGATGCCCTCGTATCCGTTGCGCATCACGTCCGCGATGAGTTCGTTGATGCGCTTGACGAGCTTCCGATCCGTGTGGCTGAGGTACTGGTTCCACGCCGTCGCGGTGAAGACCAGCCTCACGCGACGTCCCGCATGGTGGCCGGGTCGACCAGATCGCGATCGGCCGCATCGCCCTTCTCCAACTCCGCCATCGACCGGCGCAGCGCGGCGGCGTTGCTCGGGCTACGCAGGAGGTACTCGGTCTCCTTCATCGACTCGTATTCGGCAAGCGGCACGATCACCACGGGCTCGTGGCCGGAGCGGGTCACCACCACTTCCTCCGCGTCGTTGATGACGCTGTCGAGTTCGGCGGCCAGGTTCTGCCGTAGCTGGGTGAAGTTGACGGTCCGCATGACCACCTCCATAGCAAGTACAGAAAACTGTACCTTAGGTGGGCTCGCAGCATCATGCACGCACGCATCGCCTGCTACTGCTGTACTTCGCTGCTGTGCGGGCCATGCCACCAAGGCGAGAGACCCGTGAAGGGCTCGTTGACCTGCTGAAGAGTGGGCCGCCAGGGACTCGAACCCTGAACCTATGGATTAAAAGTCCACAGCTCTGCCATTGAGCTAGCGGCCCGCGCGCTCAGGTTACCCGACCGTCTGCGCGGCGGCTGATGTCCGCCCCCGGTCTGGCGGAGCGATGCCGATCTACGCCCGCGACGCTGGAGGAAAACCTCTCACCGCTTCGCCACCGGCATAGCTTCATCACCGATATATTGAGGCCATGGCCACACCCACGCCACTGCGGGAACCCACCTTCCTGATTCTCACCGCGCTCGCGCGGGAACCCATGCACGGCTACGGCATCATCAGCGACGTCGCGGCCCTCTCCGGTGGGAGGCTGGCGCTGCGGCCCGGCACCCTCTACGGCGCACTTGACCGCCTCACCGATGAGGGGCTGGTCGAGCGGGACCACGAGGAGGTCGTCGAGGGGCGGCTGCGTCGCTACTACCGGCTCACCGAAGCGGGTCGATCCGTGCTCACCGCCGAGACCGAACGACTGCGCCGCAACGTCGAGGCGGCTACGCAGCGGTTACAAGCGCGACCTGCGGGCACCCGTACCGCTGGCGGCACCGCACGCGGCCCTCTCACCATCCCCGGTACGACCGCCCACCCCGTCCTTCGACCGACCGGAGGCCTGGCATGACACCGACCGGAGGCCTGGCATGAACCAGCCCAACCCCGCGCAGCACGAGGCCGGGTCGCCGTTGGAGTCCCGCTACCGGCGGCTGCTGTGGGCCTACCCGGGCGACTACCGAATTGAGCGGGGCGACGAGATTGTCGGGACGTACCTCGACACCGTCGGTCCGGGGCGGCGCTGGCCATCCCCACACGACGCCCTCGACCTGCTCGGCGGCGGGCTTCGGGAGCGACTGCGCGGGTACGGCGCCCTCGGGTTGGCCGCCGGCTTCCCGCTGGCCGCGACCGCCGCGCTGAGCACCCTCGTCGCGGTCGCGGCTTTCCTGCTCCTGCAGGTCGAGTTCGAAGACCCGCGCTTCGCCCGACTGGACCCGGTCGGCCCGTTCCAGACCCTCGGCGCTGTCATCTGGCTGGGCTGGCTGGTCGTCGGCCTCGCCGCCACGACGCTCCCCGGGTCCTGGACCCGGACCGCCGCGGCCGGTGGTCTGCTGCTGACGATCGCCGTGCCGCCCGTGGCCGCCGTCATCGGGCAACCAGGGCCGCCGCTGTTCGTGCTGGTCCCCACGGCTGCGCTCGGTCTGGTCACGCTCGCGCTGCCCTCCCATCCCGGCTGGGTCGCGCGTAGCCTGCCGCCGCTCACGGCCGGCTGCGTGACGGCCGCATCCGTGGCATTCAGCGCCGCCGAGAACGGCGGGAACATGTTCACGTCGTACGGCTCGACCCCCGAGCTGCTGGCGATGGCCGGGGGGTCGATGGTCGCGCTGGTCCTGCTCGTCGGCCTCGGTCGCGCGCTGCGAGCCGACGACGCCGGCCTCTGGGCGGCGCTGCTGCTCGCCACCCCGGCCGGCCTGCTCGGCGCCGACCAGCTCAGCCAGGCGATCTGGGGTACCAGCGGCGGCGGACCCACCTCGACGGCCTTCGCCGTCACGGCCGGGTCGATCCTTCTTGTCGGCGCGGCGCTGCTGGCAGCGGCCCTCGCCGGCCAGGCCGCACGACACCAGACCGTACGTCGGCGAGTGCTCGACAGCGCCTGCCCGACCTGCGGACACCGTTCGACGGCAACGGCACGGAGCTGACGTCGGCAGGATCGGTGATGTGGCGGGGTTCGAGGCGCCGGGTCGGTGACCTGGAGTGAGGCGGCGGCGCATGGGCGTGGGCCGGTGGGGAACCAGGACCGGCATGAGATCAAGCAGCTCGCCCGCGGCCCGGGCGAGCCGCGATCCGCGAGCCGCGCGAGCCGCGCCGCGCGAGCCGCGCCGTGCCGTGCGACCCGCGCCGCGCGAGCCGCGCCGCTCCGTGAGCACCGACCCGCAGGTGGGCGGGTGGTTGAGGGGCTGCTGGACGGGTACGGGGTCGGGCATGCGGATCGTGGTGGTGGGGGCTAGCGGCAACGTCGGTACGGCGCTGCTGCGGCGGCTGCGCCGGGAGCGGGGCGTGGAGCTGGCGGGGGTCGCTCGACGGCTGCCCGGCCCGGATACTGGCGAGCCGTACGACCAGGTGGAGTGGCACTCCTGCGACATCGGCACGCCGGGCGCGGCCGGTCAGCTCGCCGAGGTCTTCGCGGGCGCCGACGCGGTGGTGCACCTGGCCTGGCAGATCCAGCCCAGTCACGACCAGCGGGTGTTGCGCCGGACCAACGTCGACGGCAGCCGGGCGGTGATCAACGCGGTGCTCCGGGCCGGTGTGCCGGCCCTGGTGTACGCCTCGTCGGTCGGGGCCTACGCGCCCGGCCCGAAGGATCACCCGATCAGTGAGCGGTGGCCGGCCACAGGTGTGCCCGGTTCGTCGTACAGCGAACACAAGGCCGAGGTGGAGACGCTGCTGGACGGGGTCGAACAGGACCACCCGACACTGCGGGTGGTGCGGATGCGGCCCGGGTTGGTCTTTCAGCGGGCTGCCGGCGCGGAGATCACGCGTTACTTCCTCGGCCCACTCGCCCCGGTACGGCTGCTGCGCTTCGGCCGGATCCCGCTGGTGCCGGCGAACCGCCGGTTGCGGATGCAGGCGGTGCACGCCGATGACGTGGCCGATGCGTACGCCCGGGCGGTGTTGGGTGATGCGCGCGGCGCCTTCAATGTCGCTGCGGACCCGGTGCTCACTCCGGAGCTGGTAGCCCGGCACTTCCACGGTTGGACGGTGCCGGTCGCCGCGCCGGTGCTGCGGGCCGCTGCGGCGCTGACCTGGCGGGCGCGGCTGCAACCGGTCGACCCGGGCTGGGTGGAGCTGGGTTTGAACGCCCCACTGATGTCCAGCGAGCGCGCGGAGACCGAGCTGGGCTGGCGGCCCAAGGTCAGTGCGCTGGCGGCGCTCAAGGAACTCTTCGCCGGCATGGCCGACGGCGACCACACGGCAAGCCCACCGATGTCCGGCGCACGGGACCTGCCCGGCCGCCCCGCCGCCCTCCTCCACGCCCGCCCACCAGGCCAGGGCAACCCCTACTGACCCTCACCCTCGCGACGTTGATCAAGAGCTTTCGGTCAGAAACCGCCGCCCCGGTGACCGAAACCTCTTGATCACCGACGCGGACGGGCGGCGCGGGCGCACGGCGCCGGCGGCGCGGGCGGACGGCGCGGGCGGCGCGGCGCGGGCGGCGCG
>NZ_JBAKHR010000051.1:0-31618 GCF_036902955.1 Micromonospora sp. CPCC 205558 | reverse complement strand
CCGGCCTGCTGCCGGCCTGCTGCCGGCCTGCTGCCGGCCTGCTGCCGGCCTGCTGCCGGCCTGCTGCCGGCCTGCTGCCGGCCTGCTGCCGGCCTGCTGCCGGCCTGCTGCCGGCCTGTCGCCGGCCTGTCGCCGGCCTGCTGCCGGGCGCACGGGCGACCTCGTACCCCGCGCTCATGCCCGGGGTGCGGTGCCGCTAGACTACAGTCGCACCGCCCGCGAGGGTGGTGAACGGAAAAGTTCTGGCCCCGTCGTCTAGTGGCCCAGGACGCCGCCCTCTCAAGGCGGTAGCGCCGGTTCGAATCCGGTCGGGGCTACAACCAAAGGCTCATCTCGCAACCGCGAGATGAGCCTTTCCCCATGCCCCCACCTGTCCGCCCCCACCCCGGCCCCCCAGCCCCCAGCCCCCCTCTCACCGTTGATCATGAAGTTATTGCCATCGGCCTCGGCGTGTCGTGACAACAACTTCATGATCAACGCGGGAAACGTGGGAGATGAGGTGGGGGTTAGAGGCCGGACAGGCGTTGGCCGGCTCTTACGACGGCCATGGCGTGGCGTTCGCCGGGGCGGCGGCCCAGGCGCTCGATCGGGCCGGAGATGCTGACCGAGGCGATCACCCGGCCGGTCCGGTCGCGGATCGGGGCGGAGACACTCGCCACACCGGCCTCCCGTTCGGCGACGCTCTGCGCCCAGCCACGACGGCGTACCTCGGCGAGGGTGCGGCCGGTGAACTTGCTGCGCGGCAGCAGCGGCATCACCGCCTCCGGCGGCTCCCACGCGAGCAGGATCTGGGCTGCCGAGCCGGCCGTCATCGGCAGCACCGAGCCGACCGGAACGGTGTCCCGTAGACCGCTGGCCCGCTCCGCCGCCGCCACGCAGATCCGCTCGTCGGCGCGGCGCAGGTAGAGCTGCGCGCTCTCACCGGTGGCGTCGCGCAGCGCGGCCAGCAACGGCTCGGCGGCGGTGAGCAGAACGTCCGGTGCGGCGTTGGCCAGCTCGCCCAGGCGGGGGCCGGGTCGCCATCTGCCCTGGGTGTCGCGCACCAGCATCCGGTGGATCTCCAGGGCCTGAGCCAACCGGTGCGCGGTGGCCCGGGGCAGCTTGGTGCGTTCAACGAGTTCGGCCAGGCTGGCGCCGTCCACGCAGGCGGCCAGGATGACCACCGCCTTGTCGAGAACGCCGACACCGCTCATACTGTGTCCCACAAGCCGAAACTTACCTCCCAGAATTTAGGATGTCCAGATGGTGGGAGTCACTCCTGAGCCGAGGACCCTGGCCGAGAAGGTCTGGGACGCGCACGTCGTACGGTCCGCCGCTGGTGAGCCGGACCTGCTCTTCATCGACCTGCACCTGCTGCACGAGGTGACCAGCCCGCAGGCGTTCGACGGGCTGCGGCTCGCCGGGCGCCGGGTGCGTCGTACCGACCTGACCCTCGCGACCGAGGACCACAACACCCCGACCGGGTACGCCGACCCGGCGTTCCGCCTCCGCCGTGGTGACCTGCTCACCATCGCGGACCCGACGTCGCGTACGCAGATCGAGACGCTGCGCCGCAACTGCGCCGAGTTCGGGGTGCGGCTGCACCCGCTCGGCGACGACAACCAGGGCATCGTGCACGTGATCGGCCCGCAGCTCGGTCTCACCCAGCCGGGTCTGACGATCGTCTGCGGCGACTCACACACCGCCACCCACGGCGCCTTCGGTGCGCTCGCCTTCGGCATCGGCACCAGCGAGGTGGAGCACGTGCTGGCCACCCAGACGCTGCCGCAGAGCCGGCCGAAGACGATGGCCGTGAACGTCACCGGTCGCCTCGCGCCCGGCGTGACCGCCAAGGACCTGGTGCTCGCGCTGATCACGCAGGTCGGCACGGGTGGGGGCCGCGGGCACATCGTCGAGTACCGCGGCGAGGCGATCCGCGCCCTCTCCATGGAGGGGCGGATGACCATCGCCAACATGTCCATCGAGTGGGGCGCCAAGGCCGGCATGATCGCGCCGGACGAGACCACCTTCGCGTACCTCAAGGGTCGACCGAACGCGCCGCAGGGCGCGGACTGGGACGCGGCGGTGGCGTGGTGGCGGACGCTGCCCACCGACGAGGGCGCGCGCTTCGACGCCGAGGTGACCCTGGACGCCAGCCAGATCACCCCGTTCGTCACCTGGGGCACCAACCCCGGGCAGGGTGCCCCGCTGAGCGCCCCGGTGCCGGACCCGGAGGAGTTCACCACCGACTCGGAGCGCACCGCCGCCCGCCGGGCGCTGGAATACATGGACCTGCGCCCCGGCACCCCGCTGCGGGAGCTGCCCATCGACGTGGTCTTCGTGGGGTCCTGCACCAACGGTCGCCTGGAGGATCTGCGGGCCGCTGCCGACGTGCTGCGTGGCCACCGGGTCGCCGACGGCGTCCGGATGCTCGTGGTGCCGGGCTCCGCCGCAGTACGCGAGGCAGCCGAGGCCGAAGGGCTGGACAAGGTCTTCGCCGACGCCGGGGCCGAGTGGCGGTTCGCCGGCTGCTCCATGTGTCTCGGGATGAACCCCGACACGCTGAAGCCGGGCGAGCGCTCCGCCTCCACCTCGAACCGCAACTTCGAGGGCCGTCAGGGCCGGGGCGGGCGCACCCACCTGGTCTCCCCGCCGGTGGCCGCCGCCACCGCCGTGGTCGGCCGGCTGGCCGCCCCCGCCGACCTGTAGAAGGGACCGACGAGATGGACAAGTTCACCACCCACACCGGCACCGCCGTGCCGCTGCGCCGGTCCAACGTGGACACGGATCAGATCATCCCCGCCGTGTACCTCAAGCGGGTGACCCGGACGGGATTCGCCGACGGGCTGTTCAGTGCCTGGCGGGAAGATCCGGCATTCGTGCTCAACGATGAAAACTATTCCGGGGCGTCGATCCTCATCGCCGGTCCGGAGTTCGGCACCGGCTCATCCCGGGAGCACGCCGTCTGGGCGCTACGGGACTGGGGCTTCCGCGCGGTGGTTGCCCCGCGGTTCGGTGACATCTTCCGTGGCAACGCCCTCAAGGAAGGTCTGTTGCCGGTCGAGTTGGAATTGAAAGCTGTCGAAGAGTTGTGGGACCTGATCGAGGGGGATCCGACCACTCCGGTGACCGTCGACCTGACCGCCCGCCAGCTCCGGGCGGGGGATGCGAGCTGGTCGTTCCCGCTGGACGACTTCAGCCGTTGGCGCCTCCTGGAAGGCCTCGACGACATTGGACTCACCCTCCGGCACGCAGCCCACATCGACTCCTACGAGGCGCGCCGACTGCCGTTCCTGCCCTCAGTGGCATAGCCGTTAGGCCGCTGGCACAGCGGATTTCACCCCCATCGGTCCAACCGGTGGGGGTGAATCCGTTACGACACAAGGGCTTTTTTCTACCGAATGTTTGTGTCCCGGCAGCACAGGGCATACCGTGCGCGCAGAATGGCTCGCGACGAGTCAGTTGCACAATCGGGAGGAAGTCGTGAACAAGGCCGAGCTCATCGAGGCGCTCGCCGTTCGCCTGGGGGACCGGAAGATGGCGACGGCCGCGCTCGACGCGGTTCTCACCGAGGTCCAGGCGGCGGTCACCAAGGGCGAGAAGGTGGCGATCACCGGATTCGGAGCGTTCGAAAAGCGTGTGCGTGGCGCGCGAACAGCGCGCAACCCGCGTACCGGCGAGGCGGTGAAGGTCAAGAAGACGTCAGTCCCGACCTTCCGCCCCGGCGCCGGGTTCAAGGAGATGGTGGCCAGCGGCAAGGTGCCGAAGGCCACGGTGGCGGCGAAGAAGACCGCCTCCAGCACCACCACGGCCAAGGCGGCCGGCACCAAGGCGGCCGGCACCAAGGCGGCCGGCGCGAAGGCGGCCGGCACGAAGGCGACCGCGGCCAAGGCGGCCAGTAAGAAGACCGCCGCGGCCAAGGCGACCAAGACCGCCACGGCGACCAAGACGGCCGCCAGCAAGAAGACCGCCCCGGCCAAGGCGAGCAAGAGCACCACGGCGACCAAGACGGCCGCCAGCAAGAAGACCACCGCGGCGAAGAAGACCACCGCGGCGACCCGGTCGACCGCGGCGAAGAAGACCACCGCGTCGGCGAGCAAGAGCACGGCGGCCAAGAAGGCTCCGGCCAAGAAGGCTCCGGCGAAGAAGGCTCCGGCGAAGAAGGCGGCCAGCAAGCGCTGACCGACCCGCTCCGCAAGGGCGTCCACCCGTGGGTGGGCGCCCTTTCGGCGTACCGGAGCCTTTGTTCGGCATATCTGTGGCCGTTGACCCGGTTGGCTCGGTCACGCAGAATCGCCGTGCCGGCCCCCCTCCGCCGGCCCGTCGACGGGAAGTGGGGCACCGGTGCGCTACCGCCAGCTCACCACCGGGACGCTCGCGCTGGGCGTGCTCCTCCTCATCGACGTGCTGCGGGTCTGGCTTCCGGGCATCATCACCATCTTCGGTCAGGCGGCGTCCACCCCCGCCGAACTGATGGGGGCGTTCGCCCTCGGCTGGTTCGTGCTCGCGATGGGCGCGCCCGCCGTGGTCCGCCGGGTCGGCGCCCGCCCGGTCACGGTCGTCGCCGCTGTCGCGCTCGCCGTCGCCCGACTCACGCTCACCGCCGCTCCCGGCGGGCGTACGCAGCTCTGGTTGGCCACCGCCGGGTTGCTCGCCGGCCTGGTCTGGCTGGTCGGCGTCGCCGCGGACACCGACCGCCCGGTCCCGGGGCTGGCGTTGGGGTTCGCGGTCAACGCGGCCCTGCACGCGGTACTGGACACCGTCGACCTGGTCTGGCGGGGCGACTGGATGGCCTGGCTGCTCAGCGCCGTCGCGGTGGCGGTGTTCCTGGTGGGCACGGCGCAACCCGGCCGGCCCGGTGCCGCCCTCGCTGGCCCTGCTGGCGGCCCTGACGGCCCTGCTGACGCCGCTGCCGGCCCCGGTGGTGGCCGGGCCTGGCTGTTGGCCGGGCCCGCGTTGCTGCTGGCCGGGATGGTGGCGCTCTCCCCGGCACTGGCCCGGACCGGGATGTCGTACCTGGCCGGGGATGGGGTGGCTCGTTCGCCGCTGTTCGGCCTGGCACCGGTGCCGGTGGCGGTCGCCGGCTTCCTGGGCGCCGCGTTGACCCGGCCGCCTCGCGGGTGGGGCCGCGCGTACGGTCCGGTGGCGTTGCTCGCCGGTGCGGTGCTGTTCGCCCTCGACCGGGGTGACCTGCTCCTCCCGGCCGTCGTCCTCGCCGCGGTCGGTCTCGGCGCGTGCCTCGCCCTGACCGACGAGACCAGCGACGGCAGCGACGGCAGCGACGCCGCGAATGCCAGCGACCCCGGCAGCGACGCCGCGAACGCCAGCGACCCCGGCAGCGACGCCGCGAATGCCAGCGCCTCCCGGCGGGGGTACGCGGTCGCCGCCGGCATGCTCGTCTTCGCGCTGGGGGCAGTCGGCTACTACTCGGCCTACGATCTGGGCTATCCCAACGCCGCGGTGCCCGTGGTGGTGGCGGTGCTGGTCGCCGCCGTGGCGTTCACCGCCCGTCCCGTCGTCCACCGGCTGCCTGGGCCGTTTGCGCCGCTCCGGGCCACCGCCGTGGTCACCGCGCTGGCACTGCTGGCACCGGCACTCGCCGACGAGGTGCCGGTGGCCAGCAACCGGGACGGCCCGCCGGAGCGGTTGACGGTGGTGGCGTACAACATCCGGATGGGTTTCGGGCTGGACGGCCGGTTCGACCTGAGCGGTCTCGCCGACGTCGTCGACCGGCAACAGCCCGACGTGGTGCTGCTCAGCGAGGTGGACCGGGCGTGGCTGCTCAACGGCGGGCACGACACCCTGGATCTGCTGGCCGACCGGCTCGGTATGCCGTACGTCTTCGGGCCGGCCGCCGACCCCGTCTGGGGTGACGCGGTGCTCAGCCGTTGGCCGGTGCGCGATCCGCGGACCCTGCCACTGGCCGCCGTCGGTGCGCCCACCGGAGCGCAGGCCCTCGCCGTCACGCTGGACCTGGGCGACGGTGTCCGTACCGCAGTGGTGAGCACCCATCTGCAACCGCCGCCCGGCAGGGGCCCGGTGGTTCAGGCCCGCGCGGTCGCCGACTTCGCCACCCGGTACGCGGCCGGTCGGCCGTTGGTGGTGGCGGGGGACCTGAACACCGAGCCCGGCGACGAGGCGTTCGCGGAGTTCTCCAATGCGGGCCTGGTCGACGCGTTGGCGGCCGCCCGCCCACTGGCGACCAGCCCGGCCGACGATCCGCGCCAGCAGATCGACCACATCTTCGTCTCGCCCGGTCTGACGCCGAGTGATCCGGTCGCGCCGCGCAGCACGGCCAGCGACCATCTGCCGGTCGCGGTGACCCTGACCCTGCCGCCCCGCTGACGAGAGCGGGGCCGGGCCCTACAGGCGATCGGCGGCCAGCAGCCGGTCGGCGGCGAAGGCGAGCAGCCAGCCGCCGCCCTTCGGTGTGGCGAAGTCCTCATCCGGGCGGCCGGTCAGCAGCTCCAGGGCGCCCGGCAGGACCTTGCCCTGACTGCACACCGCCGCCTGCCCTCCGGTGCCCGCCAGCTCCAGCAGACGGGCGGCGGTGGCCAGGACCTGCTCGTCGCTCTGCTGGCCGGGTTGCGGCTCGTCCAGGTCGCCGCAGACCTCGATCGGCAGGTCGAGCAACGCGGCGGCCGGGCCGAGCGTCTGCACGCATCGTCGCGGCGACGCCGACACCAGCCGGGCCGGTCGGATCAGGGCGATCAGCTCGGCCAACGCGCTCGCCTGGGCCTGCCCCTCGGCGTCCAGGGGGCGCCCGACGTCGGGGCCGGACCAGGTGGCCCGCCTGCCGGCGTGCGCGTGCCGAACCAGCGCGACCGTCGCCGTCACCGACGGCAACGCGGCGAACGCCGCCAACACCTCGACGTCGTGGGGGTAGCTGACCAACCGGATCGCGTCGTCGACCGCGAGCCAACGGATGTCGTCCACCTCGGTGTCCGGTTGGAAACCGCCGCTGGCCACCGCGAGCATCGACCAGTAGTCGACCAGCTTGGGCTGCCCCTCGCTGCGGTACCGCACCGAGGGCAGCCGTACCTGCGGCACGCCCCGCACGTCGGCCTCCTCGGCCACCTCACGGACCGCCGCCGCCAGCGCGTGCTCGCCCGGTTCCAGTTTGCCCTTCGGCAGCGTCCAGTCGCCGTAGCGGGGGCGGTGCACCACGCAGACGCGTACGCCGTCGTCGGTCGGCCGCCAGGCCACCCCGCCCGCCGCCCGGATGCCGGTCACGGCAGCCAACTGGTCCGCCGACGACGGGTGGCCCGATGCCAGGCAGTCGGCAATCGACCCCGCATCCGGCGCACCGAGCCGCGTTCCCGCTCGGCCAGCCGCCCGGCGGTGACCGCCAGCTCGTGGTCGTCCGGCCGGGCTGCGGCGATCTCCAGCCAGGTGTCCGCCGCAACCGCCGCGTCCTGATGCTCGCCGAGCACGTCCTGGACACGGGCGAGGGCGCGGGACAGCCGGCGCGCGCCCTTGCCGACGGTCGGGGCCACCGCGTTGACCGCGTACCGGGCCTGCTTGCCCTTCTTGCGGACGGCGTGCCAGCGGCCGTCCGGCGACTGCGCGTCCAGCCCGTCGACGCCCTCCGGCCCGGTCAACCGTCGCCAGGGGCGGGCCACCAGCGCGGGCAGCGCCTCCGCAGCGGGCACGGCCGCCCGGCGGGTGAGTCGCGGCGCGCGGGCGGCCAGCACCAGGGAGTCGACCAGGGCCAGATAGCGCGCGGAGCGCAGCGTCTCGTCGATGGCGGCGAGCGCCCGCCGCTGCCGTTCGGCGAGTACCTCGTCGAGCCGGTCCACCGCGCCCTGGTCGAGCGGGCTCAGCGGGTCGGCGTCGGCGGTACGGCGTAGCCGCGCACGCAGCACCTCGGCGTCGCGGGCCGCGCCGAGAACGCCGGCCAACCAGCTCAGCTCGGCGCGCAGCGGGCGGGACCAGGTCTTGCGCAGCAACGGTTTGAAGGTGCGCAGATCACTGCGCAGACGTCGACAGGCAACCCGCATCTGATGCACGGCGGTGTCGTCACCGGCGGCCGAGGCGCGCAGCCGGACCAGCGGGTCGTGCGCCAACAGCCGGCGGATCTCCTTGCGGACCGACTCGGTCACCACCTCACCGGCGCTCGGCTCGGCGGTCAGCCCGGCCGGTGCGACCAGGTCCGGATCGGCCTGCGCTGTCGCGCCCAGCGCGCGTACGTGCTTCGGCGTGAACGACCCGCCCCGGGCGCCAGCCGGGCGCAGCACACCGCCGACCCGGTCGAGCAGCTTCCGGTCGCCGGCCTTCAGCTCCACCTCCACCTCGCGGAACGTGTCGGTGGTGGTGCCGGCGTCGTCGAGCACGGTCACCCGGTCGTCCACCACCTCGGCGAGCACCGTGCCGGCCCGGTCACACACCTCGTACGCGTGCCGCACCGTCCGGACCACCGTCACCGGGGCCAGTGGCGCACCCCGGTGCAGGACGGTGACCAACTCCACCAGCTCCCGTGGCGGCTGCCTCTTCGGCCCGGGCCGGGAGATCTCGTGCCGGACGCCCGGTGTCCCGGTCGGTAGTTTCACCGTCCAGGGCAGCTCGTCTCCCCGGCGGTGGCGCAGCGAGGCACCGGCTCGGGCCAGCCGCAGGTCGACGGTGTCGAGGTAGCGGGCGACCAGCGTGACCGGTGGAAGCGCCCGGACCCGACCCCCGGCCGGGGCGGCACCGGCCAGGTCCGGCAGCACGAAGGTGTCGTCCACCTCGTACTTCTGCTCCTCCTCGACCATCAGCTCAGCCTATGCGCTGCGCGGTCAGCTGGCCGTGCCACCGACGCGGCGCAGCAGCAGTTCCTGCAGATGATTTCGGGTGGTGTCGTCACCGCCGTTACACCGAGTCCAGGTGCCGTCGCCGGCCAGCTCGAACGCGTCCACTTCGGGGCTCATGGCGGCGGTGAGCACGTGGTCCAGCTCGGCGCGGGCGATCGGGTCACTCACCTGCACCAGCGCCTCAACCCGACGGTCCAGGTTGCGGTGCATGAGGTCGGCCGAGCCCATCCAGAACTCGGCGGCACCGTTGTTGCCGAACCGGAAGACCCGGGAGTGTTCCAGAAACCGGCCGAGGATCGAGCGGACCCGGATGTTCTCCGACAACCCCGGCACCCCGGGGCGCAGCGTGCACATGCCCCGGATGAGCAGGTCGACGTGTACGCCGGCCTGGGAGGCGCGGTACAGCGCGTCGGTCACCCCCTCGTCGACCAGCGAGTTGACCTTGAATTGGACCAGGCCGGGCATGCCCAGGCGGACGTGCGAGATCTCCCGTTCGATCCGCTCGATGAGCCCACTGCGGATGCCCTGCGGCGCGACCAGCAGTCGCCGGTACGCGGTCTGCCGGCTGTACCCGGTGAGCACGTTGAACAGGTCGGTGAGGTCGGCGCCGATCTCCGGGTCGGCGGTGAGCATGCCGAAGTCCTCGTACAGTCGGGCCGTCTTCGGGTGGTAGTTGCCGGTGCCGATGTGGCAGTAGCGACGGATCTGGTTGCCCTCCTGCCGGACCACCAGCGCGGTCTTGCAGTGCGTCTTCAACCCGACCAGGCCGTACACCACGTGGCAGCCAGCGCGTTCCAGCGTGCGGGCCCAGCCGATGTTGGCCACCTCGTCGAAGCGGGCCTTCACCTCCACCAGCACCACCACCTGTTTGCCGGCGGCGGCCGCGTCGACGAGCGCGTCGACGATCGGGGAGTCGCCGCTGGTCCGGTAGAGGGTCTGCTTGATGGCCAGCACGTTCGGATCGGCGGCGGCCTGCTCGATGAAGCGCTGCACGCTGGTGGCGAACGAGTGGTACGGATGGTGCACCAGGATGTCGCCGTCGCGCAGGGTGGCGAAGACGCTGCGCGGCACCTCACCCTCGGCGAGCCGGGGATGGGTGGCCGGCACGAACGGCGGGTCCTTCAGATCCGGCCGGTCCGCCTCGCCGTAGACCTGCCACAGCGCGGACAGGTCCAGCAGGCCGGGCACCCGCAGGACGTCCTGGTCGTCCATGTCCAGCTCGCGGACGAGCAGCTCCAACATGTGGTCGGAGATCGACGCGGCGACCTCCAGGCGGACCGGCGGGCCGAAGCGCCGCCGGGCCAGCTCCCGCTCCAGGGCCTGGAGCAGATCCTCGTCGCGGTCCTCGTCGACCTCCACCTCGGCGTTGCGGGTGACCCGGAACAGGTGGCACTCGACCACCTGCATGCCACTGAACAGCTGCCCCAGGTGCACCGAGATCAGGTCCTCCACCGGCAGCATCCGGACGCCCGGCTGGTCCCGGTCCACCCGGACGAAACGGGGGACGTTGTTGGGCACCTTCACCCGGGCGAACAGCTCCGAACCGCCGTCCGGGTCACGGACCGCCACCGCCAGGTTCAGCGACCGCCCCGAGATGTACGGGAACGGGTGCGCCGGGTCCACCGCGAGCGGGGTCAGCACCGGAAAGATGTGCTCCCGGAAGTAGGTGCGCAGCCGCTCCCGCTCCCCGTCGCCCAACTCGGCCCAGCGCAGGATGCGGATGGCCTCGTCGGCCAGCTTGGGCAGCACGTCGTCGACGAAACAGGCAGCGTGCCGGGCAACCAGGGCGGCGGTTCGCTCGGCGATCAGCTCCAACTGCGTACGCAGGGGCAGCCGGTCCCCGCCACGCACCGGCAGGCCGGCGGAGAGCCGCCGCTTCAGCCCGGCGATGCGCACCATGTAGAACTCGTCGAGATTGCTGGCGAAGATGGCCAGGAACTTGGCCCGTTCCAACAGCGGGGTGCGCTGGTCCTCGGCCAGGGTGAGCACCCGGGCATTGAAGTCGAGCCAGGACAGCTCCCGGTTGAGGAACCGGTCCTCCGGCAGCGGCGGGGCCGGAGGCTGGTCGTCGTCCTCCTGGCCGCCGCCGGTCGACGCGACCGGTTGGATGTCACCGGCGGCCGGGCCGTCCACCTCGACCGGCGGCAGCGGGTCGATCACCTCGTCCAGCCCGGAGGAGGCGGCGCCCGGGTCGTCGGCGAGGGTGTCGGCGCGGGCGGCGCCGGCGCGTTCGGCGCGGGAGGGCCGGAAGCGTCCATCGGTGCCGCGCGCGCGGGAGCCGTTGCGGAGGTCAGTGGCGGGCGGGCGGGCGGGTTGCTCGCGAGGGGTGCTCACCCGCTCATAATCACCCGATTACGGTAAACGCAAAATGAACTTGGGCGGGCCGGGTCAGATCATCGTCGGCAATGTCACCCGGACGACCTCGCCGTCGGGATCGGTGTCGATGCGAACCCGCTGCCCGAGCCGGAGAAGTCGCAGCCCAGAGGCGTCGAAGGCCCGGGCGGGGAAGCGCATCTCGGTGCCGTCGTCGAGCAGCAGGACACCGCTGCGCGTCGCCGCGTCGTAGCTGGCCACCGTGCCCTGCATGCTGGCACCGTACACCCGGGGGGTTGAGCCTCGGCGCGAGCCGGGCGAGCTCCGCCCTCCGGTCGGCTCAGCCGGGGCGTCCGGCGGCCATGAGCGCGGCTGTGCGTGGCCCCAGCCCGAGCCTGTCGGCGGCGGCCAGGTCCGCGGCGGTGTCCACGTCGCGGCGCAGGCTGGGCCAGTCGCCGTCGAGCGGCACCGCCCCACTCGCCGCGTGCGCGAGCGCCGAGCCCACCCCGAAGCGCGGGTCCAGTGGTACGCCCGGCGGAGCGGTGAGCAGCACCGTGCCCTCGCCGGGCGCGTCCGCCAGGAACCGGCGTACCTCGGGTCGGCCGTTCTGCGCCGACAGCAGCGCGTCGGCCAGCTCGGCCGGGCGCAGCGCCGGCACATCCGCAGTGATCCCGGCCACCCAGCCGGCGGCCCCGGCCGCCCCGTGCCGGAACGCGGCGTTCAGGCCGGCGTTCGGCTCGTCCGGCAGCACTCGCGCGCCAGCCGCCCGGACCGCCGCCGCCACCCGGGCGTCGTCGGTCACCACCAGGGCCTCGGCGACCGCCGGGCAGGCCAGCACCGCGCGGAGCGTGTCGGTCGCCAGGGCCAGCGCCAACTCCTCATGCGGTACGCCGGGCAGCGCGCCCCGCAGCCGGCTCTTGGCCGCTGCCAGCTGCTTCACCGGCACCACCACGGCCCACCTCGGCTGACTCACGTCCGCAATCCTGCCAGCCGGACGACGGGACCCTCGCTGGCCGTACCGGGGGCGAGCAGGCATGATTTCCGCTGCGGGTGTCGCGGGCGGGATTTTCGCGGCGGGGTTGGGGCGCGACGAGGAGGCACTGTGGCACGGCGGAGGCTGGGGTTCTGGCAACGGTTCGCCGTGGGGCTGGTGAAGCCGGTGATGTCCGTCTGGACCCGGCGTACCTGGCGTGGTCAGGAGCATCTCCGCCGCGACGGCGGCATGATCATCGTGGCGAACCACATCTCCCACGCCGACCCGCTGGTGTCCGCGCACTTCATCTACGACTCCGGGCGCTGGCCGCAGTACCTGGGCAAGGCCAGCGTGTTCCGGGTGCCGGTGGTCGGCTGGATCCTGCACCGCTGCCGGCAGATCCCGGTCGAACGGGGCAGCGTCGACGCCGTCCGCTCGCTGGACGCGCTGGTCGCCGCGCTCAACGAGGGCGGCGCTGTCGTGATCTACCCTGAGGGCACCACCACACGACAGCCGGAGCTCTGGCCGATGAAGGCCAAGACCGGTGCGGCCCGGCTGGCTCTGGCCACCGGCGCCCCGGTCGTGCCAGTGGTGATGTGGGGGCCGGAACGGATCTTCGACCCGCGGACGACCCGGGTCAGCCTGCGTCCCCGGATCCCGGTGACCGTTGCCGCCGGGGAGCCGATCGACCTGAGCCGGTGGGCGAACGCCCAGCCGACCCGGGCCACCCTCGAGGAGATGACGGACACCATCATGTTGCGGCTGCGGGACATGCTCGCCGAGATCCGTGGCGGTACCCCGCCGCCACTGTGGGAGCGACCGACCCGGTCCTCCGTCAGCCGCGAGCAGCGGGATGATGCGGCATGAGCGGTCACGTCGCGGTGCTCGGTGCCGGTTCCTGGGGCACCGCCTTCGCCAAGATCCTCGCGGACGCGGGGCGGGACGTGACGGTGTGGGCCCGCCGCGCGCCGGTCGCCGAGAGCATCCGGGTCGAGCGCCGCAATCCCGAGTACCTGCCCGACCTCCTGCTGCCGGCCCGGGTCACCGCCACCGCCGACGCCGCCGAGGCGATCACCGGAGCCGAGGTGGTGGTGCTGGCGGTGCCTTCGCAGACGCTGCGCGGCAACCTCGCCGAATGGGCCGGGTACCTGCACCCGGATTCCACCCTGGTGTCGCTGATGAAGGGCATCGAGCTGGGCACCACCAAGCGGATGAGCGAGGTCATCGTGGAGACCGCCGGAGTCGCCGCGGACCGGGTGGTCGTCGTGTCCGGCCCGAACCTGGCCCCGGAGATCGCCGTCGAGCAGCCGGCCGCGACAGTGGTCGCCGGGACGAACAGCGCCCGCGCCACGCTCGTCCAGTCGTCGATCCGGACGCCGTACCTGCGCCCCTACACCAACGACGACGTCATCGGCTGTGAGCTGGGCGGGGCGGTCAAGAACGTGATCGCCCTGTCGTACGGCATCGCCACCGCGATGGGTTTCGGCGACAACACCCGGGCCATGCTGATGACCCGTGGGCTGGCCGAGACGGCCCGGCTGGGCGTGGCGCTCGGCGCGGACCCGATCACCTTCGCCGGCCTCGCGGGCATGGGCGACCTGGTCGCCTCCTGCTCGTCCCCGCTGGCCCGCAACCGCACCTTCGGCGAGCACCTGGGCCGGGGGGAGACGCTGGAGCAGGCGCAGGCCGCCACCCGGCAGACCGCCGAGGGCGTGAAGAGCTGCCTGGCGATCCGCGATCTGGCCCGGGCGCACGGCGTGGAGATGCCGATCACCGAGCACGTCGAGCGGATCTGCCACGAGGGGATGGACCCGCGCCTCGCTGTGGAAACCCTGATGAGCCGCACCGCCAAACCCGAGTCGTACGAGTGAGGAACCCAATGAGCGAGTGGGGAGACGGCACCCGCTGCGTACGCGCTGGCCTGCCCGAGCCGGCACCGGGGGACCCGTTCCTGCCCGGACCGGTCTTCGCCGCGCCGTACCACCTCGACCCGTTCGAGGGCCCGAGCGGGTCACCGAACGGCTACGGTCGCCCCGACAACCCGACCCGGCGGCTGCTGGAGGCGGCGGTGGGCGAGTTGGAGGGCGGTGACTGCCGGGTCTTCGCGACAGGTCAGGCGGCCATCACCGGCCTGCTGCTCACCCTGCTGCGGCCGGGGGACACCGTGGTGCTCCCCACCGACGGATACTTCCCGGTCCGGGCGTTCGCCACCGACGTGCTGGAGGCCATCGGCGTCCGGGTGCTGTTCGTGCCGACCGTCGGGCCGTACCCGTCGTTCGAGGGCGTCCGGCTGGTGCTGGTGGAGACGCCGGCCAACCCGGGCCTGGATGTCGTCGACCTGGCGGCCCTGGCCGCGAGGGCCCACGCCGCCGGGGCGCTGCTCGCGGTGGACAACACCACGGCCACCCCGCTCGGTCAGCGCCCACTGGATCTCGGCGCCGACCTGGTGGTCGCCTCCGGCACGAAGGCGCTCACCGGCCACTCCGACCTGCTGCTGGGCTACCTGGCCAGCCGGTCCCCCGAGCTGATCGCCGCGGTGACGACCTGGCGTACCACGACCGGGGCGGTCCCGGGCGCGTTCGACGCCTGGCTGGCCCACCGGTCACTGGCCACTCTCGACCTGCGGCTCGCCCGGCAGAGCGCGAACGCCGCAGCGGTCGCCGATCTGCTCGCCGGCCGGTCGGACGTGACCGGCCTGCGGTGGCCGGGGCGGCCGGACGACCCCGCGTACCCGGTGGCCTCGGTGCAGATGCTCCGGATACCGGGGGTGCTCTCGTTCAACCTGGGCGACGCCGAGCGGGTGGGCCGATTCGTCGAGGCCGCCCGGCTGGTGGCGGCGGCGACCTCCTTCGGTGGCCTGCACACCACGGCCGACCGGCGGGCGCAGTGGGGCGACGACACCGCTCCCGGCTTCGTCCGGCTCTCCTGCGGCGTGGAGGACACCGCGGATCTGGTGGCCGACGTCGCCGCCGCGCTCGACGCCGCCGGGCCGGCCTGAGTTAGGGTGACGCCGGTCGCACCGGCGGCCCCGACCGGAGGAGGTGAGTCCGATCCGCCCACAGACCGGACCGGCACGTCCTCCCGTTTTCCTGCCGCGATAGCGGCCTCGGGAGCGCCGGCAAGCGTTCCCGGAGGTTTCCCATGGCAACACCGTTTCCCACCGACCACGCCGCCCTCGTGAGCCGGCTGCGCGCCGCCGGCTGCGTCTACGCCGAGGACGAGGCCGATCTGCTACTGGCCGCCGCGGACACCCCGGCGGCCCTGGTCGAGCTGACCGATCGCCGGGCGGCCGGCGAACCGTTGGAGTACCTGCTCGGCTGGGCGGAGTTCTGCGGGCTGCGGATCGCGGTCGACGCCGGCGTCTTCGTGCCGCGTGCCCGGACCGCCCTGCTGGTCGAGTTGGCGGCCGAGGTGACCGGCCCGGCGCCGGCGGTGGTCGACCTCTGCTGCGGCTCCGGGGCGACCACTGTCGCAATGGCGCATCGGTTGGCGCCGCGCTGGCTGGCCGCCGCCGACATCGACCCGGCGGCGGTGGCCTGTGCCCGCCGCAACGTCGCCGGGCTCAACGCCGAGGTGTACGAGGGTGACCTCTTCGCGCCGTTGCCCCGGCAGTGGCGGGGTCGGCTGGACCTGGTGGTCGCCAACGCCCCGTACGTGCCGACCGACGCGGTCGCGCTGATGCCGCCGGAGGCGCGACTGCACGAGGCCCCGGTGGCGCTCGACGGCGGCCCGGACGGGCTCTCCGTGCTGCGCCGGGTCGGTGCCCACGCCGCCGGTTGGCTGACCCCCGGCGGCCACCTGGTGGTGGAAGCCGGCACCACTCAGGTAGACGCCCTCTGCGCGGCATTCCACGCCGCCGGCCTGACCCCAACCGTGCGCCATGACGAGGATCTGGACGCCACAGCGGTTCTCGCCCAACGCCCCTGACCCACCCCGGCGATCTTGCGGTTGCGGTTGTCGGGATGAGGGGGGATGCCCGTTGTGTCGGCACAGCAAGTGCAAGATCGCGGGGAGGGTGGGGGCGGTCCGGGCATGGCGGGGGGAGAGGGGTTGGCACTAGCCTCGGCTCACACTCATGACGGCGGGAGGCGGTTTCGGTGGGCAGCGCAGGGGTGCCGGTGGTCGTCGGGTTGGACAACGGCGGCACCAGCAACAACGCCACGGTGCTGACGGTGGACGGCCGGTTCCTGGTGGACGGGCTGTTGGAGATCCCCAGCGAGGTGCGGTCCGGGCCGGAGGCGGCGATCGAGGCGTTGGCCCGGGCGCTGGACGGCGCACTGGCGCAGACCGGAGTGCCGCGCGAGCTGGTCCGGGCGGTCGGGCTGGACACTCCCGGGCCGGCCAGCGCCGAGGGGGTCATCTCGTCGCGGGGCTCCACCAACTTCTCCCAACCGGCGTGGCGTGGCTTCGACGTGCGGCGTGCGCTGGAGCGACGGCTCGGCCTTCCGGTGATCTATCACAACGACGGCAACGCGGCCGCGCTCTACGCCCACCACGTCTACTTCGGCGTCGACGCGATGAACCGCTCGTCGGTGTCCGCGATCGTCGGCACCGGCCTCGGCGGCGGCGTGGTCGAGAGCGGTCGGGTGATCGCCGGTGCGGCCGGCATGGCGGGGGAGCTCGGCCACGTGCACATTCCGCTGAACGGGCTGCTCGGCCCGGGCCAGCCGGATCCCACCTGCGCCTGCGGCTTCACCGGTGACGTCGAGAGCGTCGCCTCGCTGACCGGCATCGAGCGCAATCTGCTGCCGTACTGGCTGACCCGGTACCCCGACCATCCGCTCGTCGCCGAGCCGGTGACCCGGGGGGCCAAGCTGGTGCGCGGTTACGGTGAACGGGGAGACGCCCTCGCGCGGGACCTGTTCACCCAACAGGCGATGGCGTTGGGACGGCTGTTCACGGTGGCGGCGAACTTCATCGACCCGCACGCGTACTTCGTCGGCGGTGGGGTGGTCGAGGCGGCGCCGGAGTTCCGGGACTGGTTCCTGGCGACGGTCCGCGAGCACACCGTGCTCCGTGAGGAGCAGGCGGCGGTGGCCACCTTCGCGTTGGTGCCGGACCGGGACATGGCCGGCGCCCGGGGCGTCGCGATCGCCGCGCTGGAGGCGCTGCGCGCCGCTCCGGAGCCCCGCCCGCTGGTTGCCTGAGCCGGCGCGGGCCTCGACCCACGCCGACTCGGGCACGTCTGGTCAGCGCCGGGGTGGCGCCTGGGCGAAGGCGGCCCAGGCCGCCGTGGGGAACAGCAGCGCCGGGCCGGCCGGGTCCTTGGAGTCGCGGACGGCCACGAGCCGGTGGATCGCGGCAACCTCCACGCAGGCTCCCTCGTCGCCGCTGCGGCTGCTCTTGCGCCACGCCGCCGCGGCCAAGGCCGCTGTGATCATCGGTGTCATCTGTCCTACCGTCCCTTCAGGACTGACAGGAGCATCTCGCGGCTGTCCGCCGGGCTGAGCGCCACGCTTCGGAGATGCTCCATGATCTTGGTGCAGGTACGCGTCTCGCCCGCCCGGTCGAGGATCATCTGACCTGCGACGGTTTCCACCGACGCGATGATCGGGTCCTCCGGGTCGGCGAACTCGAGGATGTGCAGGGAACCTCGGGTGCCCCGGTGATAGCCGGCGGAGAGCGGGATCACCTGGACGCTGATGTTCGGCAACTCGGCCATCTTGACCAGGTGCCGCAGTTGCCCGTTCATCACCGACGGCTCACCGACCGGGCGGAGCAGCGCGCCCTCGTCGATGATCGCGTCGAGGATGGGCGGCTGGTCGGCGGTGAGCCGCTGTTGCCGGTCGAGCCGGATCTTGACCCGCTGCTCCACCAGGTCGTCGCCGAGGGTGTGCGGCCCGCCGCGCATCACGCCCCGGATGTAGTCCGCGGTCTGTAACAGGCCGGGCACCACCGAGGGCTCGAAGTTGGCGATGGCGGTCGCCTCGGCCTCCAGCGCGATGAAGTCGATGGTGCGAGGGTCCAGCAGGTAGGAGTACGACACCCACCAGCCCGGCTTGCGGGCATCCTTGGCCAACTGCACCGCTGCGGCCACCTCCTCGGCGCTCACCCCGTACGACGTGAGCAGGGCGCGCACGGTGGCCGGGCTGATCAGGGTCTGGGCGTTCTCGTACCGGGAGAGGGTGCTGCGGGTGCTGTTGATCTCATCCGCCGCGGTCTCCAGCGTCAGCCCGGCGGCTTCCCGGTGTTGGCGCAGGGCGATGCCGAGCCGGCGGGCACGGGCGGTCTTCGGGGCCATGCATCGATGGTCGCACACATTTGCGGGAACGTGTGCATGAGAAAACGTCGATGAGAGTTGCATTCATGGCTGTACACGTGTCAATCTGTGATGGCGTCCTCACCGCCGGTTGTCGTGGCGACGGTGGTGGTGAGCGACCGGAGGGGATGGGGCGCGCGGCGATCGGGTTTCTCCCCCGTACCCGATCGTCGCGTGCCGCCCCGCCATCCCGGCCCGCCGGAAGGAGACGACGTGCCAACCCGCCCGGAGCCCCGCGCCGTACCCTCGGGCGGCGCGCGATGACCCGCTTCCTCGTGGTGCTCACCGATGTCCGTCCCGTCGAGGGCGTCAACCGCAACGAGCGGGTCGCGCCGGAGCGGCGCCGACAGGTCGTCGGCGCCAGCAGTCGGGAGGCCGCCGATCGCATCGCCGGAGCCTTCATGGCCCTGGGCATGGTGCGGGCCGGCCGGCAGCGGGTGAAAGTGATCGCGGTCGGCCGCCGGCACTCCCGGGACTGAGCGCAGGCGCAGGTCAGCGGTCTGCGACACCGCTACCTCCCGGTTACGCACCGTATATCCTCTGATGACCAGTTGCCGTGTCGTGCCGTGGCTCGCCGGGTATCGCCTCGCCCATCCGCCACGCACAGTAAGGTCAACCGGGTGAGCGCCACCGGCGAGCACGACCAGCCGCAGTCGCGTACGAAGAGGTGACCGGAGTGACCACCCCAGGCAAGACCCGCGTGGCGATCGTCTTCGGCGGCCGCAGCCCGGAGCACGGCATCTCCTGCGTCAGCGCCGGCAGCGTGTTCGGCGCACTGGACCCGGACGAGTTCGAGGTGGTGCCGGTGGGCATCACCCGCGCCGGCCAGTGGGTGCTGACCAACGGCGATCCCGCCCAGCTCGCGATCAACGCCCGTCAGCTCCCGGAGATCACCGCCGAATCCGGCGACGACATCGTGCTGCGCGCCGACCCCACCGGCAACGGACTGATGGTGCTCGACCCGACCGAGGGCCCCCGGGCGCTGGCCGACGTGGACGTGGTCTTCCCGGTGCTGCACGGCACCTACGGCGAGGACGGCACCATCCAGGGAATGCTGGAGATGGCCGGCATTCCCTACGTCGGGGCGAACGTGTTCGCGTCCGCGGCCGCCATGGACAAGGAGTTCACCAAGAAGCTCTGCGCCGTCGAGGGCATCCCGGTCGGCTCGTACGCCGTGCTGCGCAGCGGGATGACCCTCAGCGAGCAGGACAAGGACCGGCTCGGCCTGCCGGTCTTCGTCAAGCCGTCCCGGGCCGGGTCCTCGTTCGGCGTCAACAAGGTCACCGACTGGGCGCAGCTGGACGCGGCGGTCGCCGCCGCCCGGCAGTTCGACCCGAAGGTCATCATCGAGGCCGCGATCGTCGGTCGCGAGATCGAGTGCGGTGTGCTGGAGGGCGAGGCCGGTGGCGTGCCCGAGGCGTCCGTGCTGGCCGAGGTGCGGGTCGTCGCCGACCACGACTTCTACGACTTCGAGGCGAAGTACCTCGACGACTCCTGCGAGTACGACATTCCGGCCAACCTGCCGGAGAAGGTGACCCGTCAGGTGCAGGACTACGCGGTCCGCGCGTTCACCGCGCTGGACTGCGCCGGCCTGGCCCGCGCCGACTTCTTCGTCACTCCCGAGCTGGACGTCTACCTCAACGAGATCAACACGATGCCCGGCTTCACCCCGACGTCGATGTTCCCGCGGATGTGGGCGGCCTCCGGCCTGGAGTACCCGAAGCTGGTCAACCGCCTGATCCGTACCGCCCAGCGACGCGGCGTCGGCCTGCACTGAGCCGGCCGACCCCGCCCGCGCGGCTCAGCCGGCGTGGGCGGGGTCGGTTCGACCTCAGTGCTGGCAACCGGACGGGATGGCGCCGCCGGAGGGCACACTCGCCACGATCGTGCTGGAGATCGTCGGCAACCACTGCAACGGCTGCTCGTACGAGCGCGGGACGCGCACGGTGATCAGCGTCTCCCGGTCGACAGTGGAGAGGACGGCCGCGTCGGCCTGCTCGGCCAGGTGCCAGCAGACCCGGTTGACCGTCCAGACCTCGTCGGTGCTGGGGAAGGTCGGCTCGGTGCCGCCGCAGGCCACGGTGAGCGCGGGATCGCCGTACGCGGCGTTCTGCTCCGGACCGGCGGTGACCGGTCGCTGGGCCAGGTCGCGGATGCTCGCCGGGAGCTGGGAGAGCAGGGCCCGGCAGACCGTGGCCGGGCGGGCGGCCAGCGCCGGGGCGGCCATCTCCACCGGGGCGGTGGACTGCACCCGGGCGGTGGTCGCGGACGGGCTCGGCGCGGCGGCCGGCGTGTTCGGACTGAGCTTGGTGAAGGCCAGCACGGCCACCAGCAGCGTGATCGGCAGCGCGATTGCCGTGGCCAGTAGTGCGGCACCCCGCATGGTCCGATCGCGCCCGGCCGGCGCGGCGGCGGCGGGATCGGTCGACTCGCGGTTACCGTCAGCCGGCTCGGGCGTGCCGTCGGCCGGGTCGCGCGCCGCGTCGCCGTCCGGAGCAGAGGAGGAGGTCGTCAACTCGTCCACTTACAGCCGCACCACCGAACACGTGAGGGTGCGGGTGATGCCGGGCACCATCTGCACCTTGCTGACTATGAGTTTGCCGAGCTCGTCGACGGTGTTCGCCTCGGTGAGGACGACCACGTCGTACGGCCCGGTGACGGCGTCGACGCGAACCACGCCGGGGATGTCCGCGATGAGACCCGCCACGTCACGTGCGCGGCCGACCTCGGTCTGGATGAGGATGTACGCCTGTACCACGACTCGACCTCCGTCCGTCGCCGCCCGGGAGCGGCCCGAAGGGTGAAACTACCTTACGGACCAGGTCTGATCCCTATCGGTGGTCAAGGAGCAGCGGTGAGCGAGCACGGCGAAGCGGGGCAGCACGGGCGGAACGGCCGTGGTGGCGTCGGCGTGTCCGGGATCGGGGAGTTCGGGCTGATCGGGAAGATCACCGCCCGGCTGTCGTACGGGCCGACGACCCTGCTCGGCCCGGGTGACGACGCGGCGCTGGTAGCCGCGCCGGACGGCCGGGTGGCCGCCTCCACCGACGTGCTGGTCGACGGGCGACACTTCCGGCGCGACTGGTCCTCGGCCCGTGACGTCGGGCACCGGGCGGCAGCGGCCAACCTGGCGGACATCGCGGCGATGGGTGCCACGCCGACCGCCCTGCTGGTCGCGCTCTGCATGCCGGCGGACCTGGACACCGCCTGGGCGGAGGAACTGGCCGACGGGCTGGCCGCGGAGGCGGCCACGGTCGGCGCGAGTGTCGTCGGCGGGGACATGTCGGCCAGCCCCACCCTGACCATCGCGGTCACCGCGCTGGGCGACCTCGCGGGCCGTCCACCCGTGCTGCGCTCCGGCGCCCGCCCCGGGGACGTGCTCGCCCTGGCCGGGCGCACCGGGTACGCGGCAGCCGGGTTGACCGTGCTGACCCGCGGCTTCCGTACCCCCCGGCTGCTGGTCGAGGCGTACCGGCGGCCGCAGGTGCCCTACCGGGCCGGCCCGGAGGCCGCCCAGCTCGGCGCCACCTCCATGATCGACGTGTCGGACGGGCTCCTCGCCGACCTCGGGCACGTCTCGGCGGCCAGCGGGGTGGCGATCGACGTACGCCGGGAGGGGTTCGAGGTGCCCCGGCAGATGGCCGACGCGGCGCAGGCGCTCGGCGTCGACCCGTACACCTGGATCCTCGCCGGTGGCGACGACCACGCGCTGGCCGCGACCTTCCCCCCGGCGGTGGCGCTGCCGCCGGGCTGGCGGCCGATCGGCCTGGTCACGGACGGTGCCGGCGTGACTGTCGACGGCGTCGCCTACGACGGCCCGGCCGGCTGGGACCACTTCCGGTGAGGCCCTCGCGCCGCCGTACCCTGGACACCGTGAGTGAGATCGAGATCCGGCGGGTGCGGTTCGACGCGCCGGTGGCACAGCACCTGATCCAAGCCGCACTGGCCGACCTCGGTGCCCGCTACGGCGGCTCCGGCGACGACACCCCGGTGGACGCTGCCGAGTTCGAGCCGCCCGATGGCGCGTTCCTCGTCGCCTACCTGGCCGGCGAGGCGGTCGGCTGCGGTGGCTGGCGCAGCCACGGCGCGGACACCGCGGAGCTGAAGCGGATGTACACGGCACCGGCGGCGCGGGGCCGGGGGGTGGCCCGTGCGGTGCTGGCGGCCGTCGAGCGCTCAGCCCGCGAGCAGGGCCGCAAGCGGGTGGTCCTGGAGTGCGGCGACAAGCAGCCCGAAGCGATCGCCATGTACGGCTCCGCCGGGTACGAGCGGATCCCGAACTTCGGCTTCTACAAGGACGCGGAGGGCTGCGTCTCCTTCGGTCGCACCCTCTGACCTGCGCACCGGGCCCGGCCTGGCCGGTGCGTCAGGCCCCGGCCAGCCGGGCCCCGGGCGGCTGCCCGGGAACACGACAGAGCCGGCGGACCCTCGGGGTCCGCCGGCTGAGCCGTACGAGAAGGTGGGTGCTACCGCGTCAGGCGCGGGTGACCTTGCCGGCCTTGATGCACGAGGTGCAGACCTGCAACTTCTTGGTGTTGCCGCCACCGGCCGGGGTACGCACCGACTGGATGTTCGGGTTCCAGCGGCGGTTGGTCCGCCGGTGCGAGTGGGACACGTTGTGGCCGAAGCCCGGTCCCTTGCCACAGACGTCGCACACGCTAGCCACGGGATACTCCTGGGATTGATACGTTCATGAGGTCGCCGGCAGGTGCTGCCCGGGCAACCTGGTCAGGTTACCCGATGACTCGCCGACCCGGCCAACCGGCCCGGTCCGGCGCTCGCCCGTGCCCCGGCTCACGCCTGGTCGTGGGCCCGTCCGCCCGACGGCGGGCCGGCCCGGCGACAACGGTACCGGAGTGGTCCGTCCCCGCTGCGGCCAGCGCCGGCCCGGGGTGCGGCGGACACGCCGGACGAGTCCGACGGGTGTCGGCGCGCGCCAGTAGGCTTCTGCCCGTGCTGGACACCCTCGACGCCGCCGCGGTCCGCCGCTGGTGTGCGGGCGGGCTGGCCGCGCTGAAGCGCCATCAGGGCGAGATCGACCAGCTCAACGTCTATCCGGTGCCCGACGGCGACACCGGCACCAACCTGGTGCTCACCCTCACCTCGGCCCAGCAGGCCCTCGCCATGGATCTGGACACTCTCCCCGACAGCGGGCCGACCGCGCACGGCCACGCGTTGCGGCTGATGGCCCAGGGCGCGCTGCTCGGCGCGCGAGGCAACTCCGGGGTGATCCTCTCGCAGATCCTGCGTGGTTTCGCCGACCAGGTCGCCGGTGCGCCAGCGGTGCGCGGCCGGGAGTTGGCCGCCGCGTTGCGGTCCGGCACCGCCGCCGCGTACACCGCCGTCTCCCGACCGGTCGAGGGCACCCTGCTCACCGTGGTCGCGGCCGCCGCCGCCGCCGCCGAGGGCGCGGACAGCGACGACCTGCCCGCCGTGGCCGACGTCGCGGCCCGGGCGGCGGCCGAGGCACTCGCCCGGACCCCGGAGCAACTACCGGCGCTGGCCCGCGCGGGCGTGGTCGACGCCGGTGGCAGAGGGCTCTGCGTGCTGCTCGACGCCCTGGTCGAGGTGCTGACCGGGGAGAGCGCGGCCCGGCCCGCGCCGACGCCGCGCCCCGCCCGCCCGGCGGCCACCGTCGCCCGGGAGACCGGTTCCGACGAGTACGCGTACGAGGTGCAGTTCCTGCTCGATGCCCGGGCCGAGGCGGTCGCCGGGATGCGGCGGGCCCTGGACGCCCTGGGAGATTCCCTGGTCGTCGTCGGCGACGGGCGTGAGCCGGAGGGCACCTGGAACGTGCACGTGCACGTCAACGACGTGGGCGCGGCGGTCGAGGCCGGGGTGGCCGCCGGCCGCCCGTACCGGATCTCGGTGACCCGTTTCGCCGATCAGCCGGAGCCGCCCGCCGGCCCGGTGGTGGCCGGTCGGGCCGCTGTGGTGGTGGCCACCGGTGGCGGCATCGCCGAGTTGTTCGCCGCGGAGGGGGCCACCGTGGTGCCGGGCAACCCGTCCACGGGTGAGTTGCTCGACGCCGTGCGCAGCACCGGTGCGGCCCGGGTGGTGGTGCTGCCCAACGACGCCAACACGGAGGCGGTGGCGAGCGCCGCCGCCCGCGAAGCCCACCGTTACGGCATCAAGGTGAGCGTGGTGCCGACCCGCTCGCCCGTGCAGGCGTTGGCCGCCCTCGCGGTCCGCGACGGCGACCGCCGCTTCGAGGACGACGTGATCGCGATGGCCGAGGCGGCGGGCGCCTGCCGTTACGCCGAGGTCTGCCATGCCAGCCGGGAGGCGCTGACCGTGGCCGGCCCGTGCCGTCCCGGTGACGTGTTGGCGCTGGTGGAGGGGGAGGTGCACCTGATCGGCACCGACCTCACCGACACCTGCGCGGCGGTGGTCGACCGGATGCTCGGCGGTGGCGGCGAGATGGTCACCCTGCTGACCGGGGTCGATGCTCCCGCCGGGCTCACCGATGCCGTCCGCGCGCATGTCGCGCGACGCTGGCCGTTCGTCGAGGTGCACGCGTACCCGGGCGGCCAGCCGTTTTATCCGCTCCTGGTAGGGATCGAATGAGCGAACCAGCCACGGTGGACACTCCGCTGAAGAAGCTGGTCGGGGAAAAGACAGCCAAGGCGCTGGCCTCGCACCTCGACCTGCACACAGCGGGTGACCTGGTCTACCACTTCCCGCGTCGCTACGACGAGCGTGGTGAGCACACCGACATCCGCTCGCTGGACGTCGGTGAGCAGGTCACCGTGCTGGCCCAGGTGCAGCGCACCGCGGTGCGCCCGATGCGTCAGCGGCGGGGCAACCTGCTGGAGGTGACCGTCGGCGACGGGTCCGGCGGGGTGCTGACGTTGACCTTCTTCGGCAACCAGGCATGGCGCGAGCGGGAGCTGCGCCCCGGCCGGTGGGGCCTGTTCGCCGGCAAGGTCACCGAGTTCCGGAGCAAACGGCAGCTCAACGGCCCGGAGTACGTGCTGCTCGGCGAGGGCGGCGACGGTGAGGCGGCGGTCAGCGACGACATCGAGGAGTTCGCCGGGGCTCTGATCCCCGTCTACCCGGCCGCCGCGGCCGTGCCGACCTGGGTGATCGCGCGCTGCGTGCGCGTCGTACTGGACACGTTCACCCCGCCGGACGATCCGCTGCCGAACGCCGTGCGGGCCAGCCGCAAACTCGTCGGGCTCGGCGCGGCGCTGACCGAGATCCACCGGCCGTCCAGCAAGGAGGCGCTGCACCAGGCGCGGCGGCGACTCAAGTGGGACGAGGCCTTCGCCGTCCAGGTGACCCTGGTGCAGCGCAAGCACCGGGCGGCCGACTGGCCGGCCCGGCCCCGGCCGCCGCGTCCGGGTGGGCTGCTGGAGGCCTTCGACGCCCGACTCCCGTACGAGCTGACGGCCGGCCAGCGTGAGGTGGGTGTGGAGATCGCGGCGGATCTGGCCACCCCGCACCCCATGCACCGCCTGTTGCAGGGCGAGGTGGGCTCGGGCAAGACGGTGGTGGCGCTGCGGGCGATGCTCCAGGTGGTCGACGCGGGTGGGCAGGCCGCGCTGCTGGCGCCCACCGAGGTCCTCGCCGCGCAACACCACCGCGGCATGCTCGACCTGCTCGGGCCGCTCGGGCAGGCCGGTGAGCTGGGCTCCGCCGAGCACGCCACCCGGGTCGAGCTGGTCACCGGCTCGCTGGGCGCGGTGGCCCGCCGCCGGGCGCTCGGCGAGGTGGCCAGCGGCGCCGCCGGCATCGTGCTCGGCACCCACGCCCTGCTCTACGAGGGGGTCGACTTCGCCGACCTCGGCCTGGTGGTCGTCGACGAGCAGCACCGCTTCGGCGTGGAGCAGCGCGACGCCCTGCGGGCCAAGGCCGACCAACCGCCGCACGTGCTGGTGATGACGGCCACCCCGATCCCGCGCACGGTGGCGATGACGGTCTACGGCGACCTGGAGGTCTCCACCCTCTCCCAGCTGCCCCGGGGGCGGTCGCCGATCGCCTCGCACGTGGTGCCGGCCGCCGAGAAGCCGGCCTACCTGGACCGGGCCTGGCGGCGGCTGCGCGAGGAGGTGGCCGCCGGCCACCAGGCGTACGTGGTGTGTCCGCGCATCGGTGACGGGCCGGTGTCCGACGAGGAACCGCCACCCGAGGACGACAACGGTCGGCGGCCGCCGCTGGCGGTGACCGAGGTGGCTCCGCTGCTGGCCGAGGGCCCGCTGAACGGCCTGCGGATCGGGGTGCTGCACGGTCGCCTGCCGGCCGACGAGAAGGACGCGGTGATGCGTTCCTTCGCGGCCGGTGACCTGGACGTGCTGGTGGCGACCACCGTGATCGAGGTCGGCGTGGACGTGCCGAACGCGACAGTGATGATCGTGCTGGACGCCGACCGGTTCGGTGTCTCCCAGCTGCACCAGTTGCGGGGCCGGGTCGGCCGGGGCGCAGCCGCCGGGCTCTGCCTGCTGGTCAGCGAGGCGGCCGAGGGTTCGTCGGCGCGGGAGCGGCTGGACGCGGTGGCGTCCACGAGCGACGGTTTCAAGCTCGCCGAACTCGATCTGGAGCAACGCCGCGAGGGCGATGTGCTGGGTGCCACCCAGTCCGGGCACCGCTCGCACCTGCGGTTGCTGTCCCTGCGACGCGACGCCGACCTGATCCGCGACGCCCGCGCCGAGGCGATCACCCTCATCGAGGACGATCCGGAGCTGACCCGTAGCCCGGCGCTGGCCGCCTCGGTGGCCGCACTGGTCGACGAGGACCGCGCGGAGTACCTGGAAAAGGGCTGATCTCGCAGGCCAGCACGTGGCTGGGGGCGCGTCTCGCAGGCCACCACGTGGCTGAGGGCGCGCCGACCGGGTGGTCGACGCGCCCTCAGATGTCAGAGCGGGTTGTCTCAGGCGGTGAAGCGAACCCGACGACGACGGGCCACCACGAACAGGGCGGCACCGGCAGCGAGCAGCACCGCGGCACCGGCGATGATGCCGCCGGTCGCAGCACCGGTCAGCGGCAGAGCCGGCTCGTCCTTGCCGCCACCCTGGCCCGGCGCGCAGTCGGCCGGCTTCTCCCAGGCGATCGGGCTGGTGTCGTCCAGGCCCTCGGCGGCCGGGGTCACGGTCAGACCCTCGAACGCCTCGAACTCGACGACCACGGTCTTGCCCGGCTCGACGGTCCGCTTCTGCGCCTCACCCTTGTTCGGGGTCAGGGTCACCTCGAAGGCCTTGCCGTCCTCCGGGTTGGCGAAGCCGAAGACCAGCTTGTCGCAGGTGGACTCGTAGCCGGCCTGAGGCTCACCGGGCTTGACGCAGTCCTCGGGGCTCACCCAGGTGTAGGGCTCGCCGACCGGCTTGTCACCCTCGCTGACGGTGATCTTGCCGGCCTTGGCCGGAACGACGATGTCCTTCTTGCTCTCGCCCGGCTTGACGGTGTAGGTCTCCGAGAAGTCCTTGGCCTTGACGGTGAGCTTGGCGTCGGTCGTGGCGTCCGCGCCGTTGGCGAGCGTCACGGTGACGGCGCCCTCACAGTCGGAGGCGAAGCTGGCGGTGGGGATGCTGACCGCCGGCGGGGTGGTCGGCGGGGTGGTCGGAGGCGTGGTCGGAGGCGTGGTCGGCGGGGTGCTCGGCGACGGCTCCGGCGACGGGCTGGTCGGGGGCTCCTCGGTGACGCAGGTGCCCTCGAACGTCACAGCGGCCGTGCGCGCCTTCTTCTCGGGGTAGCCGTCGTCCCACCGGGCCTTCACGGCGAGGGTGGCCTCAGTGGCCGAGCCGGGCACCCGCTGCACACCGGTGATCGGGGTGTTGACGTCGTACGGGTAGGAGCTCTTGTCCGACGTCGCGACGATGTTGGTCACCGTGGTGTTGGCGGGGGTGAGGACCACGCTCGCCAGCTGGAAGCTCTTCGAGGAGTAGTGGTAGACGCTCTTGACGGTCCAGTTCACCACCCACTCGCCGGTGGTGGTGTCACAGACCGCTTGGCCGCTCGGCTCGGTGTAGTGGGCGCTCGCGGGGCTCGCGATGACGCCGACACCGGCGAGGCCGATCAGCGCGCCCGCGGCGATGGCCGCGAGGCGCCGGAACGGAGACTTGGGAGGGTTCACGCCTGCTCCTGGTGAGGGGGGTACGGATCGCGTGGCGGGAGGCCGGGAGACATGGTGACCGGGGAGTCACCTGCTCACCGGGGCGTCGCGACGCGGTGGTGTTCCCGCGGCGAAAGCGGGGACAGGGGGAGACTGTACTGATGGGTGGTTAATGAGGGGAGTTCAGATCATTGCCATTCGGCAATGTAGTCGATTCGTGATCTTTGATGAACCGAAGGTGTCGGTCTGGTCACTGGGGACCGTCCGCCCGCCCGGGGCTCCACGGTGGATGTCACGCTGGCGTGGCTGCTCTGGTGCGCTGCGACGTCGTCGGCTGGCCGCCTGCGCGGATCCGCGCCGTGCTGACCGGGTCCCCGTGGCATCGCGTAGCGTCGCGGGCATGAGCAGGAGGAAACGGTGACCCGGATCGTGGCCGGGACGCTCGGTGGCCGGCGGATCGCCGCGCCTCCCGGCGCCGGCACCCGACCCACCTCGGACCGGGTCCGGGAGGCGCTGTTCAGCGCCATCCAGGCCGACGTCGATCTCGACGGCGCCCGCTTCGCCGACCTGTACGCCGGCTCTGGCGCGGTCGGGCTGGAGGCGCTCTCCCGGGGTGCCCGGCATGTGCTGCTGGTCGAGTCGGACCCGCGGGCCGCCCGGGTGATCCGGGAGAACGTGACGGCCCTGCGCGCCGGCCCGGCGGCCCGGCTGGTCACCGGCAAGGTGGCGACGGTGCTGGCGGCCGGGCCGGACGGCGAGCCGTACGACGTGGTCTTCGCCGACCCCCCGTACGCGGTGCCGGACGAGGAGATCACCGCGCTGTTGGCCGCGCTGGTCGACGGCGGCTGGCTGGCGCCCGACGCGTTGGTGGTGGTGGAGCGGTCCCGCCGTACCAGGGAGTTCGACTGGGTGGACGGGATCACTGCCGAGCGCAGCCGCCGATACGGCGAGACCACCCTTTGGTACGGTCGCCGATCATGAGACGTGCGGTGTGTCCCGGTTCGTTCGACCCGGTCACCAACGGACACCTCGACATCATCGGGCGGGCCAGTCGGCTCTTCGATGAGGTCATCGTCGGTGTGCTGGTGAATCAGTCGAAGAGTGGCTTGTTCACCGTCGAGGAGCGCATCGAGATGCTCCGCGAGGTGACCTCGTCGTACGGCAACGTACGGGTCGAGTCGTTCCGCGGGCTGCTGGTGGACTTCTGCCGGGCCCAGCAGGCCAGTGTGCTGATCAAGGGCCTGCGGGCGGTCAGCGACTTCGACTACGAGTTGCAGATGGCCCAGATGAACATCGGTCTGGCTGGCGTCGAGACGCTCTTCATGCCGACCAACCCGCTCTACTCGTTCCTTTCGTCGAGCCTGGTCAAGGACGTGGCCAAGTGGGGTGGCGACATCTCCGCCCACGTCCCCGACCCGGTCCGCGAAGCCCTCCAGACCCGCCTGGGCCCCCGCCCCTAACTCGAAAATCGAACCGTACGTAGACACGCGGCAGCATCCCGCGTCGCGAAGCGGCGTGGGATGGGTCTTGTTGGGTGGTGCGTTATGCGGCGAGGTCGAGGGTGACGCGGTAGCCGAGGGCTTCGAGTTGGTGGATGTGGTTGCGTTTGCGGCGTTCGGTGTCGGTGCGGCTGAGGTAGAAATCGGCGCCGAGGTCACGGAACCCGGCTGCGGGGTCGGACAGTAGGTGCCAGATGATCGTCAGGACTGAGCGGCCGACCGCGACGATCGCGCGTTTGGCGCCGCGTCGTCGGGCGATGCGCCGGTAGCGTTCGCCGAGGAACGTGTCGGTGCGGGCGGCGGAGACCGCGATCTGGCCGAGGACGCGGGCGAGGTAGCGGTTGCCGTGCCCGGTGGATCCGGTGCCTTTGCGGCGGCCGGCTGATTCCTTGACGCCGGGGGCGAACTTGGCCCAGCCGGCCAGGTGAGCCGGGGTGGGGAAACGGGTCATGTCGACGCCGATCTCGGCGATGATCGTGGCAGCGGCGGCGGGGCCGATCCCGGGGATCTCACGCAGCCGGGCCGCCGCTGGGGCGAAAGGGGCCAGGTGCGCCTCGATCCGGGCGTCGACCTCGCGGATGTCGGCCTCGACCTGCTCGACCCGGGCGATCATCTTGCCCAGCAGGAACGCGTGATGATCCGTGAAGTGACCGGTGAGGGCCTCCTGCAGGGCGGGGATCTTGCGGCGCAGGCTGGAGCGGGCCAACTCGGCCAGGGTGTGCGGGTCACGCTGCCCGGCGATCAGCGCGGCCATCATCGCCCGCCCGGACGTGCCGAACAAGTCGCTGACCACGGCCGACAGTTTGATCTGCGCGTCTTCGAGCAGCTTCTCCGCCCGCTGGCGTTCCGCCCCGGCCTCGGCGATCAGATCGACCCGGTAGCGGGTCAGGTCCCGCAGCATCCGGATCGGCGCCGGTGGCACGAAACTCGGCCGGATCATCTGCCGTTCGGCGACCTTGCACAACCACACCGCGTCCAGCTTGTCGGTCTTCGGCCGGCCCGGCAGATGCTTGACGTCGCGGGCGTTGACCAGCCACACCTCGAACCCGTGCGCTTCGAGGAGGTAGAACACCGGCTTCCAGTAGTCACTGGTCGCCTCCATCACCACCCGGGTCACCCCCAAACCGGCCAACCGCTCGGCCAGCCCGATCAGTGAACGGGTCATCGTCGGATAGGTCCGCACCTCCTGCAGCCGCCGTCCCGGATGGGCCTCGTCCGGAACCCGCGCGCAGCACACCAACGACGCCTTACCGATGTCCAACCCCGCCACACGCATGATGATCTGCTCGTCGTCCTGCGCTTGTTCCAGCAACCGAAACCCCTTCCCACCAGCGTGAACATCAGGACGGTCGCCCGCGGCAGCCACAGAACGGGTGAATCTAACTCGCGTGCTCGCAGCAACAGTGAAGGGCCCATAACGCGGCTACCAGCGTCCGACTAACCCACGACCTCACACGGACCAAGGAGCGACGACGTCAGCGAGCGACCGACACGATTTTCAGCCCGGAACGGGCCGCATCGCCAGAGGCGACAAGGACTAACCCCCAGCGCTCCCTGCACCCCCGCGCTCCCGGCACCCCCGCGCTCCCGGCACCCCCGCGCTCCCGGCACCCCCGCGCTCCCCGCACCCCCGCGCTCCCCGCACTCCCCGCACCCCTGCACCCCCGCGCCTCCGCACCCCCGCGCCTCCGCGATCTAACTCGAAAATCGAACCGTACGTAGACACGCGGCAGCATCCCGCGTCGCGAAGCGGCGTGG
>NZ_JBAKHR010000050.1:0-34040 GCF_036902955.1 Micromonospora sp. CPCC 205558 | reverse complement strand
GACGGGACAGAACAGCCCATGAGCGACAAAAACCAGTTCGAAACTGCAAGACCGGGGGGGCAGGGGGGGGGCGGGGCGGGGCGGGGCGGGGACGGGGGGGCGGGGCGGGGCGGGGGCAGCGCGGGGGGCGGGGGCGGGACAGGTCGCGGGCACCCGGGGGTGGCCGCGAGCTGTCGCGCTGTTTTGGGAGTTGGGTCAGGGGGTGGCGTGGTCCTTGACGTTGTGGGCGGCGGACTTCGTGTCGTCCTTGACCGCGTGCACGGCGTCCTGAGCGGTGGACTTCACCGACTCGGCGGCCTGCCGGGCCGGCTCGCGCAGCTCACCGGCCACCTCGCTCAGCTTCTCCTTCGCCGCCCCGCTGTGCTCGCTGACCCTGGCCTTCACCTGGGTGGCGACCTCCTGCTCCCGGCGCGAGGCCGGGATCAGCGACGAGGCCAGCCAGCCGACCCCGAACGCGATCAAGCCGGCAGCGAGAGGGTTGCCCTGGGACTTCTGCCGAATCACCCGCGGCGCGCTGTGCGCGGCGTCGCTGACGGTGGCCGCCGCCGAGTGCGCGGCACCGCTGACGCTGGAGGCCGCCGACGAGGCGTGGTCACCCACCGAGTGGGCGGCCTGGCCGGTGCCGTGGCCGAGGTCAGACGCGGTTCCCATGACCTTGTCCCTCACATTCTGCAGAGCGGAACGGGCCCGCTGCTTGCGGTCGTCGACGATGCGGCTGGGGCTGACCTTGTACGCCAACGCATCCACATCGGAGCTGAGGCTGTTACGGGTGGCTTCGATCTCCCGGCGGATCTGATCGGGATCGGTGCTCATCGGGTGACTCCCTCCGGGTGTGGCTTGAGCGCGTCGGGAATCCGCTGCACGCTGTCGTTGGTCTGCTTGAGCCCGCGTACGTGCTGGGCGTTCTTCTTGGCCATCGAGTAGAGGACGGCGGCGACCGCGGCCCAGATCACGGCCACGATCAGTGCGGCCAGGCCGGAGTCCATGACGTTGTCCAGGAACTGCCACACGGCGATGGACACGAAGAGGGCCACCATGTAGCCGCCGAAGCCGGCACCGCCGAAGAGGCCCGCGGCCTTGCCGGCCTTCTTGCCCTCCTGGCGGATCTCGGCCTTGGCCAGCTCGACCTCCTGACGCATCAGCGTCGACAGGTCGGTGGTGACCTGACGCATCAGGTCACCCAGCGAGCTGCTCTTCACCTCCGCGTCGGTCTGCGGGGCACCCGCGTCGGGGTGGTAACCGGAGTCCAGGCCGGACCCCTGCGTCGGCATGCTCATGCCGTCGTCTCCCTTCGGATGACTCGGCGGCTCACGGGCGAGGGTTGCCGCTGGAGGGCACGCCCGGCAGCGGGTCGGTCTGGGTCACCGGCGGCAGCGGCTGACCGGTGCCGGAGTGCTCCGGGTGGTCGCCCCGGCCGGGCTCGGCGTAACCGCCGGGTGCCGGGTCGGCGTAACCACCGGGTGCCGGGTCGGCGTAACCACCGGGTGCCGGGTCGGCGTAACCGCCGGGGGTCGGGTCGGCGTAACCACCGGGCGTCTCGTCGGCATAGCCACCGGACGTCGGCGGGGTGTGCGTGCCGGGGGTCGGGTCGAGGTAGCCGCCGGCCGGGACGGCGTCCGGCACCGCGCGAGGCGCCGGCGGTGGCGTCGGGATCACAGCGGTCTGCTCCGGGTCGTACGCACCGCCGCCCCGGTAGGTCGAGGAACCGTCGCCGGAGTCGTCGCCGGCGGCCGAGATGCCTCGGGTCAGCCGGCCCGCCAGCACACCGAGGACCGCCGCGCCAACCAGGAAGGTGCCCGGGTTACGCCGCGCGTAGTCGCGTACCTCGGTGACCAGGTCGCCGGGCTCGCGCTGCTCAAGCCAACCGGCGACGCCCTGCACCCGGTCGGCGGCCTGGCGGGCCAGCTCGGTCACCGGGCCGGCCTGGCCACCCTGCTCGGCCATCGAGCGCATCTCGTCGGCCAGCGAACGCAGCCCACCGGCGGCTCGCCGCTGCTGCTCACCGGTCTGACTGGCGAGCTGGCTGCGGGCCTCGCCGTACAGGTTGCGGGCCTGTCGGGCCGCCTCACGGCCGACCTCGGTGCCCTGCTCCTTGGCGGTCTGGGCGACCGCGCCACCAGCCTGCGCGGCCTCCGACCCGACCTGGCGCGCCTGGTCGCGGACGCCACCGCCGTTGGTCGACTGCTGCCCGTACGTGGAGGACGTCGATGAAAGATCGTAAGTCATGATTTCCCTTCCGCTCAGAAAGTCGTCGCGGTTGTGCTGGGGGGATGCGGCGCGTTGCCGCCGCCGCTGACCATTCACCTACCCTGCGTTCCGGCTTCCATACCTCTTCGTGCATTTCTCTGCGCGGCCCACCGGATGGACTTCAAAATGGAGGATCGTCGGGCTGCGTCACGTCGCCGCTGCGGACAGTGAGGTTCGCCAGGCCGGCAGATCCACGGAGGGGGCAGCGATGGCACGAGGCGCACGAGGCGGCCGAGCGGCCGGTCCCCGACCCCGGGTCCAGGTGGCCGCGCTGGTCGTGGCCGGGGTCTTCCTGCTGATCGGCGTCCTCGGCTTCATCCCCGGCATCACCACCGACTACGGCGAGCTGAGGTTCGGCGGGCATCACTCGGACGCCCACCTTCTCGGGCTGTTCCAGGTGTCGATCCTGCACAACGCGGTGCACCTGTTCTTTGGGCTGGCTGGCCTGGTGCTGGCCCGCAGCATCGCCGGCGCCCGCGTGTTCCTGGCCGGCGGTGGCGCGATCTACCTCGCTCTCTGGCTGTACGGCCTGGCGATCGAGGCGATCAACCCGGACGCTGGGGCGAACATCCTGCCGCTCAACGACGCCGACAACTGGCTGCACCTCGCGCTCGGCTTCGGGATGCTCGCGCTCGGGCTGCTGCTGTCCAACCAGGCGGGCACCGGCGGACGCCTGGACGGCCCCGCCGAAGGGCGCTGACCTGGGGGTTTGGGTTTCGCGGTCACGCCCACAGGGGTAATCGACCGGCGAAGGAGGTGTGACCATGCCTCGTTGGCTCCGTAACAACGCCCTGGCCGTCGCCATGCTGGGCGCGTTCCTGGTCTTCCTCGTGTTGCAGAGCGTCTTCGGCTGGCAGACCCACAACGAGGAGCTGACCGAGTTCGGAGCCGCGCCGCTGAGTTGGCCGGCGTACCTGACCACTGGGCACTTCGTCGAGGCGGTCTTCGAGAACTGGGAGTCGGAGTTCCTCCAGATGGGCGGCTACGTGCTGCTCACCGCGTACCTGGTGCAGCGGGGCTCGGCCGAGTCGAAGCCGGTGGACCAGACCGACCGGCCGGAGGACGACGAGCGCCGGGCGACCCCGCAGTCACCCTGGCCGGTACGCGTCGGCGGCCTGCCGCTGGTGATCTACCGGAACAGCCTCTCCCTCGCGCTGCTGCTGATCTTCGCCGGTTCCTTCGTCGGTCACCTGCTCGGTGGCACCGCCGCGTACAACCAGGAGCAGGCGCTCCAGAGCGGTGCTCCGCCGATCGGGGTGTGGGAGTTCCTCGGCACCAGCGACTTCTGGTTCCAGTCCATGCAGAACTGGCAGAGCGAGTTTCTCGCGGTCGGCGCGCTGATCCTGCTGAGCGTCGTCCTACGCCAGCACGCCTCGCCGGAGTCGAAGCCGGTGACCGTCGCGCACGCCAGCACCGGCGCCTGACCGGCGACGCGACGCCTCAGGCCGCGACCGGCAACCGCTTGGCGAAACAGACGCTGTACGGGTTGCTCACGTACTCGCCGTAGACCGGGATCTGCTGGTAGCCACCCGAGGTGTACAGCGCGATCGCGGCCGGCAGGTAGCTGCCGGTCTCCAGGCAGACCACCGAGTGCCCCTGCCGGAACGCGCACTCCTCCAGCGCGGCCAGCAACTGCCGGGCGATACCCCGCCCCCGGTAAGCGGGCCGCACGTACATCCGCTTGACCTCGCCGGTGTCGGCATCGAGCGCCTGGAGCCCACCGCAGGCGACCGCCCGACCGTTCACCACCACCGCCAGGTAGCGGACGTCGTCGTGCGGCAGGAAGACCTGCCCGTCCAACCCGCCATCGGCCTCGCGCAGCTCACGCTGCTGCGCGACGACAAGGGCGGCGATCTCCGGATCGGTGGCAGGCCGGGACTCGATCAGCATCACCCCACGCTAGGATGCGCCGATTTCGCGAAGGTTTCCGGAAATCAACCCCATGACGGAGCGCAACGAACTACTCGGCGTCGTCCTCGTCGTCGAGGTCGTCGGACAGGTCGTCGGACGCGTCCGCGCCCACCTCGTCCGCCGACCGCACCCGACGAGCCTTCCGGGCGGCGAGTCGATCCGCGGCGGAGGCCCGGTTCGACTTCTCCTCCAGACGGATGTCGGTGCCCCGGTTGCCGGGTACGAACTCGACGCCGGCGAAGAGCGTCGGCTGCCAGTCGAACTCGCGCACACCGATCCGGACCAGATCACCGGGCTGCGCGCCGGCCTTGGCCAGCTTGTCCTCCACGCCGAGCCGGGCCAGCCGGTCAGCCAGGTAACCGACCGCCTCGTCGTTGTCGAAGTTGGTCTGCTTGACCCAGCGTTCCGGGCGGACACCGCGGACGGTGAACGAGCCGTCCGCCTCGGCCGTGATGGTGAAACCGTCGTCGTCCACGGCCATCGGGCGGATCACGATCCGGGTCGGCTCGGCCGGCGGGGCGGCATTCCGCTCTGCCTCGACCAGATCGGCCATCGCGTAGGTCAGCTCCTTGAGCCCTTCCCGGGTGGCGGCGGAAACCTCGAACACCCGGTAACCGCGCTCCTCCAGGTCGGGGCGCACGATCTCGGCGAGGTCGCGGCCGTCCGGCACGTCGACCTTGTTGACGGCGACCAGCCGTGGGCGGTCGGCCAGGCCGCCGTACTGGCTCAGCTCGGACTCGATGGCGTCGATGTCGGCCACCGGGTCGCGGCCCGGCTCCAGCGTCGCCGAGTCGATGACGTGCACCAACACCGCGCAGCGCTCGATGTGCCGCAGGAACTCCAGGCCCAGCCCTTTGCCGGTGGCCGCACCGGGGATCAGGCCCGGCACGTCCGCGACGGTGAAGGTGTGGTTGTCCATCCGGACCACACCGAGGTTGGGCACGAGGGTGGTGAACGGGTAGTCGGCGATCTTCGGCTTGGCGGCGGAGATCACCGAGATCAGCGACGACTTACCGGCGGACGGGAAGCCCACCAGGCCCACATCGGCGACGCTCTTCAGCTCCAGCACGATGTCCAGTTGGTCGCCGGGCTCCCCCAACTCGGCGAAGCCGGGTGCCTTCCGCTTGGCGTTGGCCAGCGAGGCGTTGCCGCGCCCGCCGCGCCCGCCGCGGGCAACCTCGAAGGTGGTGCCGGCACCGACCATGTCGGCCAGCACGGTGCCGTCGGTGCTCTGCACCACGGTGCCGTTGGGCACCTTGAGCACCAGGTTGTGGCCATTGGCCCCGTCCCGGTTCGAGCCGGCGCCGCCCTTGCCGTTGTCGGCCTTGACGTGCGGGTGGAAGTGGAAGTCGAGCAGCGTGGTCACCTGCGGGTCGACCACCAGGGACACGCTGCCGCCGTGCCCACCGTTGCCGCCGTCCGGCCCACCGAAGGGCTTGAACTTCTCGCGGTGGATCGAGACACAACCGTGCCCGCCATCGCCGGCCTGCAGGTGCAGAACGACCCGGTCAACGAACGTTGCCACGGCGTCAATCCTTCCAGCGAGGTCCAACCTCGCACTTCGCGAAAAAGGCTAAGCGGGCCGGGACCCGGAGGTCCGCGGCCCGCTTAAGCCCGAGAACTACTGCTGCGGAACGATGCTGACGGTCTTGCGACCGCGCTTGGTGCCGAACAGGACCGCACCGGCGGACAGCGCGAACAGCGTGTCGTCGCCGCCACGGCCGACCAGGTCACCGGGGTGGAACTTGGTGCCACGCTGCCGGATGATGATCTCACCGGCGCTGACGACCTGACCACCGAAGCGCTTCACGCCAAGTCGCTGGGCCGCGGAGTCACGACCGTTACGCGAGCTGGACGCACCCTTTTTGTGAGCCATTGGAGGACGACCTACTTCCCGCTGGAGATGCCGGTCACCTTGACCTGGGTCAACGGCTGGCGGTGACCCTGGCGCTTGTGGTAGCCGGTCTTGTTCTTGAACTTGTGGATCCGGATCTTCGGGCCCTTGGTGTGCGCGGCGATTTCGCCGGACACCGCGACCTCGGCAAGCTTCGCCGCGTCGGTCACCAGGTCGTCACCGTCGACGAGGAGCACCGCGGTGAGCTTCACCGCGTCACCGGGGGCACCGGTGAGCTTCTCGACCTCGATCACGTCGCCCTCGGCGACCTTGTACTGCTTGCCGCCGGTCTTGACGATCGCGTACATCGGAGGCGGACTCCCTGTCGTTGAGGCTGCTGGCGGTCGTCCCCGCAGCGGCTCGCCGGGTAGCAGTGCACGGCGGCGCGGGCACACGGGAACTCGGCACACCAAAGGTGGGCCGCAGGCAAGAGTACGCCATTGCTGGCCCGGACCCCAAACCGGCCCGCCCTGGTCAGCGAGCGCAGAGCTGGTCGAGGCGCAGCTGGAGCCGGTCGAGTTCGGTCTCGTCGATCGACCAGACGTCCGTACCGAGCGCGGAACCTTCGGTCTCGACGTCGGTGATCAGGGTCTGAGCTGCGGACCGCCCCGGCGAACGGCGGCTCCGCGCCTGGCCGGGACGGCCGATGGAGGACCGGTGGCCACAACGACGAGGTCCCTCCCCCGTCACTTGCCGGGAGAGGGACCTCGTCACACACGTGGCCGGTCAGGCGCTCAGGGGCGGGTCCGGCGACGGGCGCCACCCCGACGCGACCGACGACGACCGCCACCACCCTCGGTGGTCTCCTCGTCGCCCTCACCGTCAGCGAGCGCGTCCGGGTCGTCCGCCGCGGCCAGCCGAGCCGACTCACCCTGCTGAGCGTCGGAGATCGCCGGCGCGGCGGCGGTGTCCGACTCGTAGCGGGACAGGTCGTAGCCCATGGTGTCCTGGTAGTCGGCGTCCGGTTCGGCGTTGGAATCGGTGTCGACGACCTCCACCACGGTCCGCTCGGCCGCAGCCGGGGCGTTCTTGCGCGCCCGACGGCGGGACGACGTGGCATTCGGCTCGGCCGCCGGAGCGGGAGCCACCGACGCGGCGACCGCCTTGACCTTCTCCCCCGCACCGGCGGGGCGTGGCTTCTCCGGCACCGGCTCGGTGTGGATGATGACGCCCCGGCCCTTGCAGCACTCGCAGGTCTCGCTGAACGCCTCCAGCAGGCCCGCGCCGATCCGCTTACGGGTCATCTGCACCAGACCGAGCGAGGTGATCTCGGTGACCTGGTGCTTGGTGCGGTCCCGGCCCAGGCACTCGGTGAGCCGGCGCAGCACCAGCTCACGGTTCGACTCCAGCACCATGTCGATGAAGTCGATCACCACGATGCCGCCGATGTCACGCAGCCGGAGCTGACGGACGATCTCCTCCGCCGCCTCCAGGTTGTTGCGGGTGACGGTCTCCTCCAGGTTGCCCCCGGAGCCGGTGTACTTGCCGGTGTTGACGTCGACGACAGTCATCGCCTCGGTGCGGTCGATCACCAACGAGCCGCCGGAGGGCAGGAAGACCTTGCGGTCCAAGCCCTTGATGATCTGCTCGTCGATCCGGTACTCGGCGAAGACGTCACTCGTGCCGACGTGCCGGCGCACCCGGTCGACCAGGTCCGGGGAGACGTGCGACAGGTACGACTCGACCATGTCGTACGACTGCTCGCCCTCGATCACCAGCTCGCGGAAGTCCTCGTTGAACAGGTCCCGGACCACCCGGATGACCAGGTCGGGCTCCCCGTAGAGCAGCACCGGAGCGCCACCCTCGGCGGCCTTGGCCTGGATGTCCTCCCACTGCGCCTGGAGCCGCTTGACGTCGCGGGCCAGCTCGTCCTCGGTGGCGCCCTCGGCGGCCGTCCGGACGATCACGCCCGCGCCGTCCGGGACCAACTTCTTGAGCACGTCCCGCAGCCGCTTGCGCTCGTTGTCCGGCAGCTTGCGGCTGATCCCGGAGGCGTTGCCGTTGGGTACGTAGACCAGGTGCCGACCCGAGAGCGCGATGTGGCTGGTCAGCCGTGCGCCCTTGTGCCCGATCGGGTCCTTGGTGACCTGGACCAGCACCGAGTCGCCGGAGCGGAGCGCCTGCTCGATCGAGCGTGCCCGCCCCTCCAACCCGGAGGTGTCCCAGTTGACCTCACCGGCGTACAGCACCGCGTTGCGGCCCCGGCCGACGTCGACGAACGCGGCCTCCATGCTCGGCAGCACGTTCTGCACCTTGCCGAGGTACACGTTGCCGGCCATCGTCGCGGAGGAGTTGCGGGTGACGTAGTGCTCGACCAGCACGCCGTCCTCCAGAACGGCGATCTGGGTGCGGTCACCGCGTTGGCGAACCGCCATCACCCGGTCGACGGCCTCCCGGCGTGCCAGGAACTCCGATTCGCTGAGGATCGGCGGGCGGGTACGGCGCTGCTCCCGGCCGTCGCGGCGGCGCTGGCGCTTGGCCTCCAGCCGGGTCGAGCCGGACACGCCCTGCACCTCGTCGACGGTTCGGCGCGGCTCACGGATCTTCACCACGGTAGGCACGCCGTCGTCCGCCGCGCCCTCGGTGTCACCGGCGCCACGACGGCGACGGCGGCGACGACGACGGGTCAGGCCGTCCCCGCCCTCGGACTCCTCGTCCTCGTCCCCTTCGGCCTCGGCGGTCTCTTCCTCATCGGCCTGCGCCGCCTCCTCGGACTCCTCGTCCTCGGCGTCGTCGGCCCCGCCCTTACCCCGACCCCGGCCCCGGCGACCACGCCGACGGCGGCGGCGCGCGGCGGCGCTGTCCTCGTCGTCCTCGTCCGCCTCGGCGGCCTCGTCGGCCTCCTCGGTCGGCTCCTCTTCGGCCTCGATCGCCTCGACCGGCTCCACCGGCTCGACCTCGCGGCGACCACGCCGACGGCGGCGGGACGGCTCGGCGGCTTCCTCGACGACCGGCTCCTCGGTCGCCGCAGCGGGCTCGACCGGTCGGGTCACCGGCACAGCGTCCGGCTGGGGTGCCATGAACAGCACCGTGGGCGCGGAGAGCGCAGCCCGCCGACGACGGGTACGCGGCTGCTCCGGCTCGATCTCGGCCGGCTCGTTCGGCTCATCCGTCACACCGGACACGGCCACGCCCGGCGCCACGTCGCCGGAACGCTCCTGCGGGCCACTGCTCCAGGCCAGCTCGGCGGCGGTGGTGCTCGGCAGGGCCTCGGAGTCGTTCAACTCGGCCTCGGCCTCGCGCAGGTCGGACTCCGCCGACTCCTCGGCGACGGCCGGCTCTTCCACGACCGGCTCCTCGACGGCGGGCACTTCGGCGGCGGCGGCCGGCTGCTCGGTGGCGGGCGGCTCCTCGACGGCAGCTGGCGTGGCCTTCTTGCGCCGGGTACGGGTCACCTTGACCGGCGGAACCACCTCGGCCGAGGCCGCCTCCGCGGAGGCGGCGACCAGCGGCTCCTCGGCGGTCGTCTCGACGGCGGTGGCCTTTCGGCGGCGCCGGGGGGTCTTCGGGGCGACGTCCTGGTCGCCGGAGACCGGCGCGAAGACCTCCGCCTGCGGCGTTTCGGCGCCGCCGGCCCCACCGGTGGACGCCTCGACCGGTGCATCGGTCTGCTCCGGCTGCTTGAGCGGGGCGGCCCGACGACGGGTCGCCCGGGTGCGCCGCACCGGCGCGGCCGGCTCGGCGGCCTCGGGAGCGCTCTCCGTGCCGGCCGGTTCCACCGACGCCGAACCGACAGCGGTGGTGGGGGGCGCGACGGCGGCGCCGTCGGCCGTGCTGCTCTGGTCGGCGGTCTCGCTGGCCGGCTGTGAACCGGTCCGTTCGCCGCCCTCGGGCTCGTTCTCGAGCATGGACGTTCTCCAGTTCTGGCTACCCCGGGCGCGGGTGAGCGCTGCCACGCAGGGTCGCCGCAAAAGTGTTTCCGCCGGGCGCGCGAGGTGCGCGACCGCCGAAGTCTGCCTGCCAGAGCACGGACCGTCGGTCAGTGCCCAACGATGGCTGCCCCGTCGCGGTCCGCATCCAACGGATCCACGATCGCACCCTGCGCGGTCAACGTGCCCTGAGCCAGCCGGGTCACCCTCGGCGAAACCGGCGGCTCCAGGTCGGCCACCACGCGGAGGCCGGAAAGGACGTCATCGGGCCGTACGGACGGGGTGACCTGCCGCACGACCAGTTCGAGTATCGCACACGGTACGGCCGGTGCCCCGGAAGGCGTCGGCGTAGGTAGTTGGACATCGATCGATATCACAGCGGCGCGGGCGTCGAAAGTACGTCGCCCCTGCTTGGTCATCCGCTCGACCAGCACCTCCTCGGCCGCGACGAAGGCGTCCACGGCAGCGCGCAGCACCGCCGGGTCGACCTCGGGCAACTCGATGTGCCAGTGCGACGCCTCGATCCGGTCCGGCAGGTTGCCGCCCTCGGCGATCACAGCGTCCAGGACGTCCAGCCCCGGCGAGAGCGCGGCGTCCAACGCGGCGCGCAGCGCCTCCGGGTCGACCTCGGCCTGAAGGGCGATTTCCAGGTACTCCGCCTCACTGGCCACCCCGGTAGGCGCGGCGCTGGCGTAGGAGATCTTCGGGTGCGGGTGGAAACCCTGGGAGAAGGCGACCGGCACGGCGGCCCGGCGTAGCGCGCGCTCGAACGCCCGGGCGAAGTCCCGGTGCGAGGTGAATCGCAGCGGCCCGCGCTTGGCGTACCGGATGCGGACGCGCTGGACGACCGGTGCCTGGCCGCCCTCGGGTTGAGGCTTTCTGGCGATCGTGGGCTCCTCGGGTGGACCTGCGTGTCCGCCCATCCTGGCGCAGGGCTCGTGACGGTACGCAGCCGGGGCGGTCGAATCGCCCCGGCAGACGGGTGCAAAGCGGTCGCCAGTGCCGGGATCACCCGCCGCGAAAAAGCCGATGGCCGGCCAGCGACACGGAGGTCACCAGCCGGCCACCACGATCAGGACCGGTTACCGCTCTCTCGGCGGAGCGGGTGGCGGCCCTCCCGGCGGGCCGTAACCGGGCGGCGGGCCGTAACCGGGGGGCGGGCCATAGCCGGAGCCGGGGGGCGGCCCGTAACCGGGTGCCGCCGGGTAGCCGGGCGGCGGGGCGTAACTCGCGTCCGGCGACGGATACTCGCCAGGGGCCGCCCGGTCGAGCACCTCGTCCGGGAGGTTGGCGGCCCGGGCCGCCTCCCGCCGGTACCGACGACGGTTCCAGATGAGGAAGACCACCAGCCCCAGCAGCAACACCAGCACCACGGCGATGCCGATGCCGACCACCATGACCTGCTGATCAGTCGGACCACCGCGATCACCGTGCTGGGTGACGTCGAACTCCTCGTCCGCGCCGTCGGTGCGGGCCGGGCCCGGGTCGGTCGCCGCGGGCGGGTCGAGCAATGGGTTGGCGGTGACCGGTGGCACGTTCGCGGTCAGCGCCTTCATCGGGTCGATCACCCCGAACCCGTACTGCGGATCCCGCCCGGACGGGCCGGCGTCCCGGGCGGTCCGGATGATCCGGTTGATCACGCTCGGGGCGTTGAGGTCCGGGTACTTCGCTCGAATCAACGCGGCCAGAGCGGAGACGATCGCACCGGAGTCGGAGGTTCCGTCACCCCAGCCGTAGCCCTCCTCGTTGGTGATGTTGTAGACGCTGTCGCCGGGAGCCGCGACCACCGCCTCCGGCCCCTGGACGGAGCCGGACCAGAACCTGCCGCCCTTGGTCGTCCCGGTCACGGCGATCACACCGGGCGTGTTGGCCGGGTTTCCGACGGCGACGTGGCCCTTGGCGGTGTTGCCCGCGGAGGAGACCACGACCACGTCGTGGTCCAGCGCGTACTTGATCGCGCTCACCTCGTTGGGGCTGGCGAAGCCCGGGGCACCGAAGGACATGTTGATCACCTTGGCGCCGCCGTCGACGGCCATCCGGATGCCGACGGCCACCGCCGCCGCGCTGTTCGTCCCGGTGCCCTTGCGCAGCTTGATGGGCAGGATCTTCGCGCCGGGGGCGATGCCGTCCACGCCGTCCCGGCCACCGCTCTTGGCCGCGATGATGCCGGCCATGTGCGTGCCGTGCCCGTCCTCGTCGGCCCGGCCATCTCCGGAGGCGCCATAGCTACGGCCGCCGGGGAGCACCTGACCGCGCAGGTCCGGATGGGTGGCCTCGACGCCACTGTCGAGCACGGCCACGACCACACCCTGCCCGGTCGAGATCTTGTGCACCTGGTCGATCCGGAGCTCGTCCAGATACCACTGCTCGGCCCGCCGGGGCGCGGCGGCCGCCGGCTGGGCGGCCCCCACCACCAGGAACCCCGCCAGCAGACAGGCGACTACCGGCCGCAGGCTTCCGACGTTCACCCTCATCCGTCCATCCTCACCGAAGGACACCCGGGGACGCCCCGTCACCGGGGCCCCACGGATCGTCGTCCTCAGTCAACCACGACGAGTGCTCGGTGCCGCTGCCACCGCCGTGCCCGGCGCCGCCCGCGCCGCCCATCATGCCGCCGCCCATCATCCCGGCGCCGCCGACGCCCGCACCACGCACGCCGCCCGCCATCCCGGCGCCGCCCGCGCCCGCGGCGGTGCGCAGCGCGTTCGCCGCGCTGGTCATCGGCGGGACCTTGCCGTTGCCGCCGCCCACCATGCCGGGGATGCCACCGACGCCGATCCCGGCACCGCCGCCCAGGCCACCGCCCGCGCCGATCCCGCCGGCCGAGCCCACCCCGGCCCCGCCGCCGAACCCGCCGCCGGCACCACCGAGACCGGTGCTGCCGACCCCACCGCCGCCGATGCCACCACCCAGGCCGCCAACGCCGGTCGGAGTGGCGCCAGCCAGACCGCTGGTGTAGTCATCGTCGTCGTAGCCCGGGTAACCGGAACCGGTCGGCGGGGCCGTGAGCTGGCCGGTGCCGCCGGTGGGCGAGCCATCACCGATCCCACCGGGGTTGGTCGGGGAGAACGGTTCGACGCTGGACGTCGGACCGCCGGTGTCGCCAATGCCCGGCGGCCTGCTGCCGATCGTGGGGCCGCCACCACCGATGTCGGGCTTTCCGCCGATCTCGCCGCTGATATCGGGGCGGCCCGTCGGCGGGACCCGGGTGTCGCGACGAAGGTCGTCGATATCGGCCTTCTCCGGACCGATCACGGTGAGCTTGGGACGCTCGGTGTAGACCGCCTTGGGCAGCGGCGCCATCGCGGTGTTCGCGGCCTGCTGGTTGTCCCGGTACCAGTTGTCCAGGTGGGACTTGGTGTCCCACCAGCCGCCCCGCTTCTGGTCGTCGGCCCGGCCGTCGACCTTCATGGTGGCTTCCAGGTCGTCGGCCTTGTCCCGGAACGCGCCGTCGGCGTACGAGGCAGGGTTGTTCTGGTAGTCCTTACGCAGGGCGGCGAGGAATCCCGACGAGCTCTCACCGTCCCGGGCGTCGCCGAGGTCCGTGCCGTTGGGCAGGCTCCAGTTGTTCCAGCCGAAGTCGTCCATCAGCGGGATCGGGATCGTGGAGACCGACTTGCGGATGTCGCCCTCGATCCGCGTCAACGCGCCACTGACGTTGGTCGCGTCGGTGATCAGATCCTCGATCTGCTTGCCGATCTTGCCCAGGTGCTCGCGGTACGCGTCGCCACCGCTGCCCTTCCAACCGGCGAGCATCCCGGGCAGGCCGCCGACGTTCGGGCGTTCCTGGCCCGTTGCGACCGGGCCGACGAACGATCGACCGACGAGCGCGTCCCGCAACTGTTGCAGGCCGCTGGAGAGATTGCTCCAGCCCGCTCCGACCGATCCGACCGTCTCCGGGTCCGCGGAGAGCGTCACCTCGCGGACGCACTGCTCCCAGGTTCCTCCAGCCATGACGTCCCCCTCAGGCCGTGTACGGGTAGGTGGGTGCGCCGCTGGCGGTGGGCGGCGGCGCCGCCGACTCCAACAGCCGCTCGATCTCCTTGCCGTTGGCGCCGTTACGCGCCTCGGCGTCGCGGAACGCCTTGGCGATGTCCTCGGTGCCTTCCTTGAGCGCGGCGAGCTTCTGGGAGAGCGTCGCGAGATGGGCCTCCATGTTGGCGGTGGACGTCTCCAGTGCCCGCCACTGCATGCGGGCGTCCTCGTACGCGCCGAAGGGGGTGCCGTTCGGAACGGTCTGGGCGTTGTTGCTGCCGCCCTTCATCCGCTCCTTGATGCGTTCCATCTCGTAGCTGATCGTGTCGTCGACGTACTGCTTCAGCCGCTCGACGTACGCTGCGGCGGCGTCCAGATCCTCGACGCTGACGTGCAGATCGCCGGTGTTCGGCGGCGGGATGCTCCCCATGCGCTTCCTCCCCGTTGCCGACCCCCCGGGTCGGTCCATGTCAGACGCAGCGTATCGAGTCTGACCTAGGCGGGGCAGCCCCAGCCACCACCACGTGGTACAGATGGCGGCCGATCTCGGAAGGTCCGGTGCGGCGAAGCCCGCACAGCGCCAACGGGCCCGCGAGACGCGGACCCGTTGGGCGACATGTCGGATGTGGAGGGTGGTGGGGCACTGCCAGCCGACGCTGGGCCGGTCAGGGGTGCGAGTGGCCCGACGGCACCTTCATGCCGTTGCCGCCCAGCGGGGTGAGCGGCAGCAGCTTCTTGCCGGTGGGGCCGATCTGGATCTCGGTGTCCATCGATGGGCAGACGCCGCAGTCGAAGCAGGGCGTCCACCGACAGTCGTCCTGTTCGAACCCGCTGACCGAATCCTGCCAGTCCTGCCAGAGCCAGTCCTTGTCCAGGCCCGAGTCGAGGTGGTCCCAGGGCAGGACTTCCAGCTCGTCGCGCTGCCGGGTGGTGAACCAGTCGAGGTCGACCCCGAACGCGGGCAGCGTCTCGGCCGCCGCGTCCACCCAGCGCTGGTACGAGAAGTGCTCGCTCCACCCGTCGAACCGGCCGCCGTTCTCCCAGACCTTGCGGATGACCGAGCCGACCCGGCGGTCACCCCTGGAGAGCAGCCCTTCGATGAGCGACGGCTCGCCGTCGTGGTAGCGGTAGCCGATGGCCCGGCCCAGCGAACGGTCCGCGTTGATGGCCTGCTTGAGGATCCTGAGCCGGTGGTCGATGACCTCCGGACGGTCCATCGCGGCCCATTGGAACGGGGTGTGCGGCTTCGGCACGAACCCGCCGATGGAGACCGTGCAGCGGATGTCCTTCGAGCCGGTCGCGGCCCGGCCCGCCCTGATCACCTCGTGTGCCATCTCCGCGATCTCGAGGACGTCCTCGTCGGTCTCGGTGGGCAGGCCGCACATGAAGTAGAGCTTCACCTGCCGCCAGCCGTTGGTGTACGCGGTGACGACCGTACGGATCAGGTCTTCCTTCGACACCATCTTGTTGATGACCTTGCGGATCCGCTCGGACCCGCCCTCCGGGGCGAAGGTCAGACCGGTACGCCGACCGTTGCGGGACAGCTCCTGCGCGAGGTCGATGTTGAAGGCGTCCACCCGGGTCGACGGCAGTGACAGCGAGACGTTCGTGCCCTCGTACTGCTGGGCGAGGCCCGAGCACATGTCGCCGATCTCGGAGTGGTCCGCCGAGGAGAGCGAGAGCAGACCGACCTCGTTGAAGCCGGAGAACTCCAGGCCCTCGCGGACCATCTGCCCGACCGTGGTGATCGACCGCTCCCGCACCGGACGGGTGATCATCCCGGCCTGGCAGAACCGGCAACCCCGGGTGCAGCCCCGGAAGATCTCCACCGCGTACCGCTCGTGCACCGTCTCGGCCAGCGGAACGAGGGGCTTCTTCGGGTACGGCCAGGCGTCCAGGTCCATCGTCGTACGCTTGTGCACCCGGAACGGCACGTCTGCCCGGTTCGGCACGACCCGCTGAATGCGGCCGTCCGGCAGGTAGTCGACGTCGTAGAAGCGGGGCACGTAGACGCTCTCGGTGCGCGCCAGCCGCAGCAGCAGCTCGTCGCGGCCACCGGGCGAACCCTCGGCCTTCCACTCCCGGACGATCGCGGTGATCTCCAGGACCGCTTCCTCGCCGTCGCCGAGCACCGCGGCGTCGATGAAGTCGGCGATCGGCTCCGGGTTGAACGCGGCGTGCCCGCCGGCCACGATCACCGGGTCGGCGTCGGTGCGGTCGGCGGCCAGCATCGGAATGCCGGCCAGGTCGATCGCGGTGAGCATGTTGGTGTAACCCAGCTCGGTGGAGAAGGAGATGCCGAACACGTCGAACCCGCGCACCGACCGGTGCGCGTCGACTGTGAACTGCGGCACGCCGTGCGTGCGCATCAGCGTCTCCAGGTCCGGCCAGACCGCGTACGTCCGCTCGGCGAGGGTGTCGGGCAGTTCGTTGAGCACCTCGTAGAGGATCTGCACACCCTGGTTGGGCAGGCCCACCTCATACGCGTCGGGATACATCAGCGCCCAACGCACGGTCGCCGCGTCCCAGTCCTTCGTCACCGCACCCAACTCGCCGCCGACGTACTGGATGGGCTTGGAGACCTGGGGCAGCAGTGGCTCAAGCTGGGGCCACACGGAAATGGTCGCGGCCGCGCGCGGCGTCGTGGACGGGGCACTCATGATGCCCAAGGGTACGCGTTCACCCGGCGCCGATCGCGCGCACGCCCGATCGGCGGTGGTGGCGGGGCGGTACTAACCTCGGGTCGGCGCGAGAGGAGATTGCCGCGATGCCGGAGCCCCAGCCGGGAGCACGGCCGGCCGACGGGAGCACCCCGGGCACGGAGCCGGAGCGGGACCCGGCGGTCGCCGACGAGCCGACCTCCCCACCCGTACCCCCGGACCAGCCGGAACCCCCGGGCGAGCCGGAACCCACGGACCAGCCGGACCAGCCAGACCCCCCGGACCAGCCGGAACCCGCCGCCACCGCGGAGGTCCCGGCGCCCAGGTGGAGCGGTTCGGCACCGGTGCCGCCGCCGCTGCCACGCCGGGCCGCCTGGGGCCAGTCGGTCGAGCCGACCCCTCCTCCGCCCGTCTCCGTCGGGTCACCGGAACACCAGACGCCGGTCGACCCGTGGGCCGGCGTGGACACCGGGGGCTGGGACCTGCCCTCCGCCGAACTGCCCCCGTTGCCCCCGACGATGTCGTACCCGGCACCGCCGGAGACCCGGCAGTGGTCCGGGCCGCCCGCTCCCCCGGTCGGACCGTATCCGGTATCGCCGCCGGCGGCCCCGAGCGCACCGCGGGCCATCGGACCCATGGCGCCGCCGCCGGCCGCCCCGAGCGCGCCGCGGCCCGCTGGGCCCATGATGCCGGCCCGACCGATGTCGCCACCCGCGCCGCCGAAGATGCCGAAGCAGCGTCGGGGCCGCCGATCCACCGCGCCACCGCCGGCGCCGCCCGGTTGGCATCCCCCCAAGGGGTACGTGCCGGTCCCGGTCCGCCGGCGACGCCGCTGGCCGTGGCTGCTGCTGCTCACGCTCGCCTGCTGCTGTGGCTGCCCCGCCTACTACGGGTTCCCGATCTCGGCCCAGTACCCATCGCGCGCGGCGCTGCCCGTGCAGGTGGACGACCTCAGCCTGCGGCAGGACGACCGCAGCACGCAGACCGCCAAGAAGTTGGAGAACGAGGTACGCAAGGAGCACTGGCTGGCCGAGGACACGTTCGCCGGCGTCTACACCACGACGAGCGGCAAGCGGGTGACCGTCTTCGGTGGCACCGGCCTGCGGCTGAGTCCGGAGTCGGACGCGGAGGCTGAGATCAGCCGGCTCACCCAGCGGTACGCGCTGGACGCCCCGGAGAGCGTGGACACCGGTGTCCGGGGCAGGCACGAGCGATGCGCGGTGGGTAGGGCCGACGGCAGTGACGTGGTGGTCTGCACGTCGGTCGACCACGGCAGCATCGCCACCGGCGTGTTCACCCGACTCTCCGTGGCCGACAGTGCCGCCCTGCTGGCCACCCTGCGCGCCCAGATCGTCCAGCCCGAACGGGGCTGAGCCGCGCCCTCAGGCGTCGCGGGTCGGGTCCGGGTGGGCGCGCGGCGGGGCGTAGCGGGGCACGTACTCCTGGCCGGTGAGCTTCTGGATCTCACTCATCAGCTCGTCGGTCATCTGCCGCAGCGAGGTGCGGTCGTCCGGCCGGCCGCTGAAGTCCAGCGGCTTGCCGAATCGAACCGTGATCTTGGCGGTGCCCGGCCGGGGCACCCGGGCACCGATCGGCTGCGCCTTGTCCGTGCCGATCATGCCGACCGGAATGATCGGCACACCGGCCGAGATCGCCAGGCGGGCCGCGCCGGTACGCCCCCGGTAGAGCTTGCCGTCCGGCGAGCGGGTGCCCTCCGGATAGACCACCACCAGGTCACCGCCCTTGAGCGCCGGGATCGCCGCGTCGAAGGCTGACAGCGCCGCCCGACCACCGGCCCGCTCGACCGGGATCGCGCCCAGGCCGGTGAGGACGAACTTGGAAATCGCACCCTTCACGCCGGTGCCCTTGAAATATTCCGACTTGGCCCAGAACGCCAGGTGCCGGGGCACCACCGTGCCGAGGAACAGCTCGTCGGCCACCGAGAGGTGGTTGCCGGCGAAGATCGCGCCGCCGGTCTCCGGCACGTGTTCCAGACCCTCCACGGTCGGGCGGAACGCCACCCGCAGCGTGGGCGCCACGGTCAGCTTGCCGATGGTGTAGAGCAGGGGCACTGGTCCTCCGGCAGATGAGGTGCGAGCAGGCGGTGTCACCGTAGCGGACGCCTCCACACTCCGCCGACGGAGGTGTGGAGGCGTCCGTACCCACGCTTACGAACGACGGACGGTCACCGTCACCCGCTCGCCCTCGCCCACCTCGCCGGCGAAGCCGTCGAGGCCCTCGGCGAAGTCCACCGAGTCGGCCAGGACCTCGCCGGACACGAAGTCGATGTACGCCGCCACCGCCGCGCGTACCTCGTCGGACGCCGACACCGACACCACGATCCGGTCCGAGACGTCCAGGTCGGCGTCCCGGCGGGCCTGCTGCACCACCCGCACCACGTCGCGGGCCAACCCCTCGGCGGCCAACTCCGGTGTGACATCGGTGTCCAGCACCACCACGCCCTCACCGCCGGGCAGCGGCGCGGAGTGCTCGGCGTCGGCGGCGACCAGGCGCAGTTCGTACTCGCCCTCGGCGAGGGTGACGCCTGCGGCCACCGGGGCGCCGTCGACCAGCTCCCACTCGCCCGCCTTGACGGCCTTGATCACCTGCTGCACCTGCTTGCCGACCCGCGGGCCGAGCGCCCGGGGCACCACCGTCAACACCTGCTCGCAGTACGCGGACAGCTCCGCGCTGAACTCCACCGTCTTCACGTTGACCTCGTCGGCGACCAGGTCGGCGAACGGCCGCAGCTGCTCCGCCGCCGGCGAGGCCACGGTCAGCTTCGACAGCGGCAACCGCACCCGCAGCCCCTTCGCCTTACGCAGCGACAGCGCCGCCGAGGCGACCGCCCGCACGTTGTCCATCGCGGCGACCAGGTCGTGGTCGGCGGGGAACTCGCTCGCCTCCGGCCAGTCGGTCAGGTGCACCGAACGCTCCCCGGTCAGGCCACGCCAGATCTCCTCCGCGGTCAGCGGCGCGAGCGGCGCCACCACCCGGCAGAGCGTCTCCAGCACGGTCGACAGCGTGTCGAACGCGTCCGCGTCGCCGGCCCAGAACCGGTCCCGGGACCGACGCACGTACCAGTTGGTCAGCGCGTCCAGGAAAGACCGGACGGTCGCGCAGGCACCGGAGATGTCGTACGCGTCCATCTGCGCGCCGACCGTCGACACCAACTCGTTCGTCTTCGCCAGCACGTACCGGTCGAGCAGGTGGGTGGAGTCGGTGCGCCGCCGCGCCTGATGACCGTCGGCGTTGGCGTAGAGCGTGAAGAAATACCACACGTTCCACAGCGGCAGCAGCACCTGCCGAACGGCGTCGCGGATGCCCGCCTCGGTGACCGCCATGTCCCCACCGCGCAGCACCGGCGACGACATCAGCATCCAGCGCATCGCATCCGAGCCGTACGCGTCGAAGACGTGGTAGACGTCCGGGTAGTTGCGCAGGCTCTTGGACATCTTGCGCCCGTCCGAGCCGAGCAGGATGCCGTGGCTCAGGCAGTTGCGGAACGCCGGTCGGTCGAACAGCGCGGTGGCCAGCACGTGCATCGTGTAGAACCAGCCGCGGGTCTGCCCGATGTACTCGACGATGAAGTCACCCGGGTAGTGGTGCTCGAACCAGTCCGCGTTCTCGAACGGGTAGTGCACCTGGGCGAACGGCATCGACCCGGACTCGAACCAGCAGTCCAACACCTCCGGCACCCGACGCATCATCGACGCACCCGTAGGGTCGTCCGGGTTGGGGCGGACCAGGTCGTCCACCGCCGGCCGGTGCAGGTCGGTCAGGCGTACGCCGAAGTCCCGCTCGATGTCGGCGAGCGAGCCGTAGACGTCCAGGCGCGGGTAGTTCGGGTCGTCGGACTTCCACGCCGGGATCGGTGAGCCCCAGAAGCGGTTCCGGCTGATCGACCAGTCCCGGGCGTTGGCCAGCCACTTGCCGAACGAGCCGTCCTTGATGTGGCCGGGCGTCCAGTTGATCTCCTGGTTCAGCTCGACCATCCGGTCCCGGAACTTCGTCACCGCGACGAACCACGACGACACGGCCTTGTAGACCAGCGGGGTGTCGCAGCGCCAGCAGTGCGGGTACGAGTGGGTGTAGGTGTCCTGCTTGAGCACCACCCCCCGGTCCTTCAGCTCCCGGATCACCGGCTTGTTGACGTCGAAGACCTGCTCACCCTGGTACGGCGGGACCAGCGCGGTGAACCGGGTGTGGTCGTCCACCGTGACGATGGTGGGGATGCCGGCGGCGTTGCAGACGTTCTGGTCGTCCTCACCGAAGGCCGGGGCCAGGTGGACGATCCCGGTGCCGTCCTCGGTGGTGACGAACTCCGCACCGAGCACCTGGTAGGCGTTCTCCCCGGCCTGCTCGACGAGGAAGTCGAACAGCGGCGTGTAGCGGCGCCCGACCAGGTCCCGGCCGTACACCGTGCCGACCTGCTCGTAGCCGTCCAGCTCCTTGGCGTACGCGGCCAGCCGCGCCGCGCCGACGACAAACCGCTGCCCGTCGCGCTCCAGCACCGCGTACTCGATGTCGGGGCCGACGGCGAGCGCCAGGTTCGACGGCAGGGTCCACGGCGTGGTGGTCCAGACGCCCAGCTTGACCGGCCCGCGCAGCAGCTCCGGGGCAGACTCGTCGGCGGTCAGGCCGAACAACACCGACAGGGTGGGGTCGTGCCGGTCCCGGTAGACGTCGTCCATCCGGGTCTCGGTGTTCGACAGCGGGGTCTCACAGCGCCAGCAGTACGCCAGGACCCGGAAGCCCTCGTAGATCAGACCCTTGTCGTGCAGGGTCTTGAAGGCCCACATGACGCTTTCCATGTAGTCCAGGTCGAGGGTCTTGTAGTCGTTGGTGAAGTCGACCCACCGGGCCTGCCGGTTGATGTACCGCTCCCAGTCCTGGGTGAACTCCAGCACCGAGGTCCGGCAGGCCTCGTTGAACCGGTCCACGCCCAAGTCGATGATCTCCGCCTTGCTGGTGATGCCGAGCTGCTTCTCGGCCACCACCTCGGCGGGCAGGCCGTGGCAGTCCCAGCCGAAGCGTCGCTCGACGTGCCGGCCGCGCATGGTCTGGTAGCGCGGCACCACGTCCTTGACGTAGCCGGTGAAGAGGTGACCGTAGTGCGGCAGGCCGTTGGCGAAGGGCGGGCCGTCGTAGAAGACGTACTCGTTCTTGCCGTCCGTGCCGGCGGGACGGGCCTCGATGCTGGCCTCGAAGGTCTTGTCGGCCGTCCAGTGCTCCAGCACCCGGCGCTCGACCGCGGGCAGGTCCGGGCTCGCCGGCACACCGGCGGCGGTCGCGTCGTGCAACGGATAGGCCATCGGGGGTCGCTCTCCTCGCAGCTCACTCAACGTGGGTCTGCGAGGACGAACCGTCCGGGTACGCCGACGACGGCGCTCCCGGGTGGCCCGCGGTACCACCCCGCTTGGCGGTCAGGAACGACCGCCCGCTCATTGCTGGCTGTGACGGGCCACACCCGTCCGGTTCTACTGGGCCGGTTGCCCGGCTGTTCTTCCGGAGGCTCACCGGTGATGGCCGGGTCATCGCCTTTCGGTGCCCAACGATACTCGACGCGCCCACCGGCGCGCCTTCGAGTAGCGGGGAACCCGACCAGGGGACGGGGGGCCGCCTTGACGCGTTGTGCACCGCTCCCCAGAATTCAGCGGGTGGCCACGATTAGTTACGCCGAATACCGTGCGATGCGTCGGTTCCCTGCCCTCGACGGGCTCCGCGCGATCGCCGCGGTGATCGTCGTCGCCTTCCACTTCGGGGGGCCGCGATGGACCTGGCTGTCCGGCTGGGTCGGCGTCCAACTGTTCTTCGTGCTGTCCGGCTTCCTGATCACCACGCTGATGCTGCGCGAGGAGGAGTCGCGGGGACGGGTGTCGTTGCGGTCCTTCTACGTCCGGCGCATCTTCCGCATCCTGCCGGTCTACCTGGTGGTGCTCGCCGCGACGTACGCCCTCGCGCACCTCAACGGCGCCAGCGCGAGGCTCCGCGAGTCGATGCCGTTCTACCTGCTCATGGTCAACGAGTTCGCGCCGAACCAGGCGTTCCCGCACTCCTGGACGATCGCCATCGAGTGGAAGTTCTACCTCGTGTGGCCGCTGCTGGCCTTCGTGTTCGTCCGCACCGCGTTTCTGCGCCGGATGGCGGTGACGCTGCTGGCCATCGCCGCTCTTGTCGCGCTGATCCCGTTCGAGAAGGACTGGCCCTACTGGCCGATCCACTACGTGTCGATCCTGGTGGGCTGCCTGCTGGCGGTCGTCCTGCACCACCCCCGGGGGTACGCGCTGTTCCGGCCGTTGACCAGCCCGTTGGCGTCCCTCGCCGTGTCCGTCGGGTTCGTCGCCGTGCACCTGTCGCTGCCGTACTGGCCGCCCGCCGAGGACGGTCACTCGGAGTTGATGATCGGCGTGTACGCGGTGGCGGTGGCGGTGCTGCTCCCCGCCATGCTGGCCTCGGGCCTGCCGACGAAGGTGCTCTCCTGGCGACCGCTGGTGTTCGTGGGTGAACGCTCCTACTCGCTCTACCTGGTGCAGTACCTCGCCATGACGACGGTGATCGCGTTGGTGCCGTCGTACGCCGGGCACAGCACCCGGCTGTTCGTCGCCACCACGGTGCTCGGCCTGCTCGCCGCCGATCTGCTCTACCGCTGGGTGGAGCAGCCGATGATCGGCGTGGGACGCCTCTTCTCCGGCCGAGAAAAGGCGACCCCCACCACACCGGCCGCCACGTCGACCGGCACACCGACCGGCACGTCCACCGCCACTCCGACCGTCGCGCCGACGTCCGTCGCGCCCGCCGAGCTCTCCGAGCTCTCCGAGCTCTCCGAGCGGACGGTGCCCGCCACGCCGGTCCTCATCCCCGGCGACCGTCGCTGATCACGAGGTGGTGGGCGGTGGACGGCCGATCCGCCCGCCAACCTCATGATCAACGAGCTGCGGTCAGGTCAGGGGGCCGGGAGGGTGGTGCTCCACAGCGAGGCGCCGTCGCGGTCGCGCAGGTGGACCGTCAGGGCCTCGGACTCACCGTCGATGGTGACCTCGCCGAAGTGCTGGAAGCCTCCCGCCGGGCCCGTGTTGGCCACCGGCGGCGCGTGCACGAAGGCCGCCTGCGGCCCGAACGTTCCGTCCAGCGCGTTCGGGCCGAACGCACCGGCGTGCGCCGGGCCGGAGACGAACTCCCAGAACGGGGTGAAGTCGCCGATCGCCGCGCGGGACGGGTCGTAGTGGTGCGCCGCGGAGTAGTGCACGTCGGCGGTCAGGAAGACCATGCCGCTCACCCCGGCCCGGTGGGTTGCCCGCAGCACCTCGGCGAACTCCAACTCCCGGCCCGCCGGCGCACCCGGGTCGCCCTGCGCGACACCCTCCTGCGCGCCCGGACCGTCCGGCACCACCACGCCGATCGGCAGGTCGTTGGCGATCACCTTCCAGGTCGCCGTGGAGCGCTTCAGCTCCCGGATCAGCCACTCCCGCTGCTGCCGGCCGAGCAGACCACGCTTCGGGTCGGCGTACGTGTTGCCGTCGTTCGGGTCCTTGTGGGTGCGCATGTCGAGCACGAACACGTCCAGCGACGGCCCGTACGACAGCCGCCGGTACATCGGCCCGTCGACCGGCACCGGTAGCCACTCGTTGAACGCCTGCCGGGCCCGGGCGGCGAGCACGTCCACCCGCCGCTCGGTGTAGCGCGGGTCGTCCAGGATCTCACCCGGGTACCAGTTGTTCAGGACCTCGTGGTCGTCCCACTGGTTGATCTGCGGCACCGCCGCGGCGAACTCCCGCAGGTGCTCGTCGAGCAGGTTGTAGGCGAACTGCCCGCGGTACTCGGCCAGCGTCTCGGCGACCTTGCTCTTCTCCGGGGTGACCAGGTTGCGCCAGATCCGCCCGTCGGGCAGCGTCACCGACTCGACCAGCGGGCCGTCGGCGTACACCGTGTCACCGCTGCACAGGAAGAAGTCCGGCCGGACCTGCCGCATCGTCCGGAAGATCGACATGCCGCCGAAGTCCGGGGCGATGCCCCAACCCTGCCCGACCACGTCGCCGGTCCAGACGAACTTCACGTCGCGGCGCCGGTGCCGCCCCGGCGCGGTGGTCAGCGTCCCGGTCAGCGGCTCGCTGACCACCCCGTGCCGATCCAGGCTCTCCACCCGCACCCGGTAGTGCAGGCGCTCGGCGTCCGGCAGGCCCCGCAGCCGAACCTTCCCGGTGAAGTCGCCGTTCGGGGTGAGCACCGGGCCGCGCAGCTTGCGCGCCCCCCGGAAGTCCGGCCGACGGCTCACCTCGACCAACATCCGACCCGGCCGGTCGGCACGCGTCCAGACCAGTGCCGAGTCCGCGGTCACGTCGCCGCTCTGCACTCCGTGGGTGAGCACCGGGCGCGCAGCGGGGCGCCAGGCCGGGGCGGCGTTCGCACCGGCGCCGCCCAGCAGCGCGCCGCCGGCGGCTCCGGCACCGACCACCAGGCCGGTCCGGAGCAGGGTACGTCGATCAAACTCGGTCATGCTTCCTCCCGATCATGGGTTGACCCCGTGGGTCTATCGGGTGGAGATGACAGTGAGCGGCGACCCGGGTGACGCGAACGCGAACGCCGGTCGTCGGACGGCCTGTCGCCCTCGATCGTCGGCGGCATGAGCGGGGTCACAGTCCCGGTTGTCACGACCCGCCCGGCGCAACCGTCGTATGGGTGTCGGAATCGATCAGGAGGTAGTCGTGCAACGGATGAACCCGACCGAGGTCGTGCCGCAGGCGTACAAGGCCGTCCTGGGGTTGGAGAAGTACGTCCAGACGAACGTCGACCGCACCGTGCTGGAACTGGTGAAGCTGCGAGCGTCGATGATCAACGGGTGCGCGTACTGCGTGGACATGCACAGCCGGGACGCGCTCGCCGGCGGCGAGTCGAGCCGGCGGCTGTTCGCGGTCGCCACCTGGCGGGAGTCGCCCTTCTTCGACGAGCGGGAACGGGCCGCGTTGGCCCTCACCGACGCGGTCACCCGGCTCGGCGAGCACGGGGTGCCGGACGAGGTGTGGGATGACGCCGCGAAGGTCTGGTCGGAGAAGGAACTGGGCGACCTGGTCATCGCGATTGCCACAATCAACGTGTGGAATCGGATCGGGGTGACGATGCGGCTGGAGCCTCCGGCCCAGGCGTGACCACTGAGGCGGCAGCAGAGGCGGCCGGTGCGCTCGAGGCGCACCGGCCGATGCTGCTTGGGCTCGCGTATCGCCTGCTCGGCAGCCGGCACGACGCGGAGGACGTGCTCCAGGAGGCGTACCTGCGTTGGCTCGGTGTGGACCGGGAACGGGTCGACGAGCCGCGCCGGTACCTGTCCCGGGTGGTCACCCGGTTGGCTCTGGACCGGCTGCGCGCCCGGCAGGCGGCCCGCGAGACGTACGTGGGGACGTGGCTGCCCGAGCCGGTGCCGACCGCGCCCTCGCCGTTCGGGCCGTTGGACCGGGTGGAGCTACGCGACTCGCTCTCCGCCGCGTTGCTGCACGTTCTGGAGCGGCTCACCCCGCCGGAGCGGGCGGTGTACGTCCTGCACACGGCCTTCGACCTCCCGTACGCGGAGATCGCCGAGATCCTGGACCGGTCCGTCGCCGACTGCCGGCAGCTGTACCACCGGGCAACCGCGCGGGTACACCAGGAGCAGCGCCGGTTCACCGCCAGCCGCCCCGAACGGGAGCGGCTGCTGAACGCGTTCCTCGCCGCCGCCCGCGACGGCGACCTGGCGACGCTCACCGACCTGGTGGCAGCCGACGCCACCGCCTGGAACGACGGTGGCGGCCGGGCGCGGGCCGCCCTCAACCCGGTCACCGGCGCGGACCGGATCGCCCGGTTCTACGCCGGGGTCTACGGCCCGCGTCACCAGGTGACAATGGATCCGATCGAGCTGAACGCCGAACCCGCGGTGCTGGTCACCCGCGCGGACGGCAGTCGGTACACGCTGACCATCGCCGCGGCCGACGGACAGATCACCGGGATCTACGTGGTCGGCAACCCGGCGAAGGTGCCGGCGGCCGGCTGAACCCGGGGCTGCCCGTCGGGGCCCCCGGGCCGGTCGGGGTGTCAGGCCAGCTCGGGGAACCAGAGCGCGATCTCGCGCTTGGCGCTGTCGGTCGAGTCGGAGGCGTGCACCAGGTTCTCCCGGTTGGACAGCGACAGGTCACCCCGGATCGTGCCGGCGGCGGCCTTGCGCCCGTCGGTGGCGCCGACCAGCCCGCGGACCACGTCGATGACCTGGTCGCCGGAGAGCACCAGGGCGATCAGCGGGCCGCCGGTCATGAAGTCCTTCAGCGGCGGGTAGAACGCCTTGTCGACGTGCTCGGCGTAGTGCTCGTCGGCGAGCGCGGCGTCCATCGTCCGGTGCGCCATCGCGTCGATCCGCAGCCCTTTGCGCTCGAAGCGGGAGAGGACCTCGCCGACCAGGCCGCGGCGAACCGCGTCGGGCTTGATCAGAACGAGGCTGCGCTCATCCGGGCTGTTGCTGGACACGCTGGGTTCCTCCTGTACGCGCTGAACGCTCGGGGTCGGTACGGTCAGCCTAGCGACCCGGCCCCGGCGTCGGCGCGGCGGCCGGTCTTTCCCCCGGTGGCCGATCCGGCCTAGCCTGGTCCTGACCCCCGGGAGGTCCACTGTGGCGAATGGCGGGAACCGACCCATCGCGCCGGTACGCAAGCTGATCGGCGCGGTGCTGGGCACCGTGGCCACGTTCGTCGTCCTCTTCGGCCTGGGCATGACCAGTTGGGCCATCGTGGCTCTCGGGGTCGCCCTGCTGGTGCTGGCGATCGCGCTGGCAACCGTACGCGGCGGCGGGCGTACCTGGGTGGTCGGCGTCGGGCACGTGCACAGCGCCTCCGAACCACCCACCCAGTACGCGTTCGGCCGTTGCGAGCTCCAACTGGTGATCGACGCCCCAGGTCTGCCGCCGCGATCCAAGAAGATCATCGAGCCGAGGGTGCCGGTCTCCAAGTGGCCGTCGCTGGGCCAGACCCTGCCGATCCGGGTCGCGTTGGACGACCAGCGGCACGTCAAGGTCCTCTGGGACGAGGTGCCCACCCACGCCGAGACCGCCGCTGCCGTCGCCGACCTCCCGCCGGAGTTCGCCGACGCGGAGCCGATGGATGAGCTGCTGATCCAGCAGGACGCGCCGCCGTGGGCCGACCGCGCGCCGGACGACGAATTCCGGGACGACTTCCGGGACCCGGTCGGTGACCCGTTCCGGGACCCGGTCGGTGACCCGGTGCGCACCGACCCCCGGCGCGACGATCTCCGGCGCGACGATCTCCGGCGCGACGACCCGAGCGTCGTGCCCGAGGAGCGCGAGCCCGTGGTGATGCACCAGAGCCCGGGCGGCCCGGTGGTGTTGGAGGGCGTTGTCGTCGAACAGCAGGCCGGTGGGCTGCCTCGGCGGGCCACCCCGGCACCCCGCTCACCCGCCGAGGAGCGCTTCGACGAGCCCGCCGCCGACCGGTTCGACGCTCTGAAGGAGGACGGCCCGACCATCGCGCCCTCCGACGACACCGTCAACCCGCCCAGTGCACAACGTTCCGAACCGCCGCCCGCGCAGCGCTCCGAACCGCCCAGTGCACAGCGCTCCGAGCCGCCACCCGCGCAGCGGTCCGGCTCCGGCGCGGCCGACCCGCTGGACCCCCTCGACCTTCCACTGGACGATCCCGCCCCGGCCGGGGCCGCACGCGCGACCGTGACCGACGAGGAGTTGGACCAGGCGATCTTCGGGTTCGACGCCGGCTCGGCGGCGCCGATCAGCGGAGTGGGCCTCACCCTGCTGGTCACCGACCTGCCCCGGTCGCTGGGCTTCTACCGTGACGTGCTCGGCTTCAGCGAGGTCGACCAGGGTGCGCACAATGCCGTCCTGGCCTCCGGGACCACCCGGCTCGTCCTGCGTGAGGTGACCGGGGCAGCGCCCATCAGTCGCCGGCTGGTGCACGTCAACCTCGAGGTGAACGACATCGAGGCGGCGTACGAGCGGTTGCGCGAGTCGGGCGTCCGCTTCACGTACGCGCCCCGGGTCGTCAACCGGGGCACCAAGCTGGAGGTGTGGGCGGCGGCCTTCCGCGACCCGGACGGCCACGGCGTCGCGCTCACCCAGTGGCGCGAACGCGCCGACGCCTGAGCGCCCGCTCCCACCTTCGGACGCCGCCGACCCAGTCGACGTCAGCCGAGGATGACCCGGCGAACGTGCAACGCGTACGCCCAGACCAGGGCGAAGATGATGCCCAGCCCGAGCAGCGACCAGTGCAGCAGACCGCCCAGCAACAGCAGGCCCTGGAGCACGGTGCCGGCGTTCCAGGCCCAGGGGCGGCGCATCATGCCGGCGAGCAGCACGGCGGCCACCGCCAGTGCGACCACCGCACCGATCGCGGCGCCGCCGAGGTCACCGCCGACCACCCGGATCGGCTGGATCGCCAGCAGGAGCACCAGCGCCTCCAGGCTGAGCGTGCCAGCACCCAGACCGCGTACCGCCCGCTCCGGGTTGCGCAACCCGGAGCGCCGCGGCTGCCCGGCCGTGGGCTCCTCCCCCACCGGCGGGCCGGTCGGGTCGTCGGTGGTGTGCGGCTCCCGCTCCGGGCCGGTCATCGCTTCAGCAGCCTGCGCGCGTCGGCGACCGTCACCACGGAACCCGTGACCAGCACCCCGACGCCGCTCAGCTCACCCGGGACGTCCTCCTCGGCCAACGCCACCGCCAACTCGATGGCGTCCGGCATCTCCTCGGCCGATTCCACCCGCTCCTCGCCGAAGATCTCGGCGGCCAGCGCGGCGAGTTCCTCCGTCGGCATCGCCCGTGGCGAGCTGTTACGGGTGACCACCACCTGGTCGACAACCGGCTCCAGCAGCTCCAGCAGCGCCTCCGCGTCCTTGTCGGCCAGTACGCCGAGCACGGCCACCAGCTTGCTGAACGCGAACTCCTCCTGAAGCGCGGTGACTGTGGCCTTCATGCCGTGCGGGTTGTGCGCACCGTCCAGCAGGACGGTAGGGGCGTTACGGACCCGCTCCAGCCGGCCCGGGGAGCTGGTCGAGGCGAAGCCCTCCCGGACCGCCTCGATGTCCAGCTGACGTCGAGCCCCCGCACCCAGGAACGCCTCCACGGCGGCGAGCGCCACCGCCGCGTTCTGCGCCTGATGGGCACCGTGCAGCGGGATGAAGATGTCGTCGTACACGCCACCCAGGCCCTGGAGGCTGAGCACCTGACCGCCGACGGCGACGGCCCGACCCAACACGCCGAACTCGCCGCCCTCCCGGGCGATGGTGGCCCCGACCTCGGCACAGCGTTCGAGGAGAGGGCCGGCGGCCTCCTCGTCCTGCGCTGCCGAGATCACGGTGGCGCCCGGGTGGATGATGCCGGACTTGGCCAGCGCGATGTCCTGAAGCGTGTCGCCGAGCCACTCGGTGTGGTCCAGCCCGATCGGGGTGATCACACAGACCCCGGCCTGGAGAACGTTCGTGGCGTCCTCGGCACCCCCGAGGCCGACCTCGACCACCGCGATGTCGACCGGCGCGTCGGCGAACGTGGCGAACGCCAGCGCGGTGGTCATGTCGAAGTACGTCAGCGGCTCGTCTGAGCGCGCGTCGACCAGCTCCGCCAGCGGTTTGATCTCCTGGTACACCGCCGCGAACCGCTCCTCGCTCACCGGCTCCCCGTCCAGGCTGATCCGCTCCCGGACGGTCTCCAGGTGCGGGCTGGTGTACCGGCCGGTGTGCAGTCCGAACGCCCGCAGCAGCGAGTCGATCATCCGAGCGGTGGAGGTCTTGCCGTTGGTGCCGGTCAGATGGATCGCGGGGTACGCCCGCTGTGGGCTGCCGAGCAGGTCGAGCAGCGACTCGATCCGGTCCAGCTCGAAGACCATGCGAGTGAAACCACGGGCGTTCAGCTCGGCTTCGACGGCGGCGAAATCGTTACGGTCGGTCACGAGGGCAGTGTCTCCAGGGCAGCGTCGATCCGGACCAGGTCGGCCTCGGCGGTGGCGAGCCGGTCGCGGATCTTCGCGACCACCGGCTCGGGGGCCTTGCCGATGAAGGCCGGGTTGTCGAGCTTCGCCCGGGCCTGCGCGACCTCCTTCTCGGCCGCCGCGCGGTCCTTGGTCAGCCGGGCCCGCTCGGCGGCCACGTCGATCGACCCCCGGGTGTCCAACGCGACACCGACCGCGCCGGGCATGGCCAGCGTGGCGCTGGCCTGGAAGTCGTCACCGGCCGGGTCCAGCCGGACCAGCGAACGGATCAGCGGCTCATGGGCCGCGATACCCGCGCCGGACAGCCCGTCCAGGCGGGCAGCCACCCGCTGCGTGGGGCGCAGCCCCTGGTCGGAACGGAACCGGCGGATCTCGGTGACCACCCGCTGCACGCCGACCAGCTCGGCCTCGGCGGCGTCGTCGACCAGCGACCGGTCGGCCACCGGCCAGGCGGCGGCCTGCACCGTCTCGCCGCCGGTCAGTGCCAGCCACAACTCCTCGGTGACGAACGGGATGACCGGGTGCAGCAGCCGCAGCAGCTGGTCGAGCACGTGCCCGAGCACCCGGCGGCTGGCCTCCGCCCGCTCACCGCCCTCGGCGAGCACCGGCTTGCTCAGCTCGACGTACCAGTCGCAAACGTCGTCCCAGGCGAAGTGGTACAGCAGGTCGCACACCTTGGCGAACTCGTACGCCTCGAACTGCTCGTCGACCTCGGCGGTGACGTGCGCCAACCGGGACAGGATCCACCGGTCGACGGTGGAGAGCTGCTCGGTGGGGGGCAGGTCGCCCGTGGTGTGCGCGCCGTTCATCAGGGCGAACCGGGTGGCGTTCCAGAGCTTGTTGCAGAAGTTGCGCGAGCCCTGGCACCACTCCTCGCTGACCGGGACGTCCTGGCCGGGGTTCGCGCCCCGCGCCAGGGTGAACCGGGTGGCATCGGCCCCGTACCTGTCGATCCAGTCCAGCGGGTCGACCACGTTGCCGAACGACTTCGACATCTTCTTGCCGAACTGGTCGCGCACCATGCCGTGCAGCGCGACCACGTCGAAGGGCGGCCGGCCGTCCATCGCGTAGAGGCCGAACATCATCATCCGGGCGACCCAGAAGAACAGGATGTCGTACCCGGTGACCAGCACGCTGGTCGGGTAGAACTTCGCCAGGTCCGGGGTCTGCTCGGGCCAGCCGAGGGTGGAGAACGGCCACAGGCCGCTGGAGAACCAGGTGTCCAGGACGTCCTCGTCCTGGTGCCAGCCCTCGCCGGTCGGCGGCGCCTCGTCGGGGCCGACGCAGACGATCTCGCCGGCCGGGCCGTACCAGACCGGGATGCGGTGTCCCCACCACAGCTGGCGGGAGATGCACCAGTCGTGCATGTTGTCGACCCAGGCGAAGTAGCGCTTGGCCAGCTCCGCCGGCTCGATGCGGACCCGGCCGTCGCGCACCGCGTCACCCGCGGCCTGGGCCAGCGGGGCGGTGTTGACGAACCACTGCAGCGAAAGCCGCGGCTCGACCGTGGTCTTGCAGCGCGAGCAGTGCCCGACCGCGTGCACGTACGGGCGCTTCTCGGCGACGATCCGGCCCTGCTCCCGCAGCGCGGCCACGATCGCCGGCCGCGCCTCGAACCGGTCCAACCCTTCGAACGGGCCGGGGACGGTGATCACGCCGCGCTCGTCCATCACCGTCAGCGCGGGCAGGTCGTGCCGCTGGCCGATCTCGAAGTCGTTCGGGTCGTGGGCGGGTGTCACCTTGACCATGCCGGTGCCGAAGGACGGGTCGACGTGCGCGTCGGCGACGATCGGGATCCGGCGGCCGGTCAGCGGCAGTTCGACCTCGGTGCCGATCAGGTGCTGGTAGCGCTCGTCGTCGGGGTGCACCGCCACGGCGGTGTCGCCGAGCATCGTCTCGGCCCGGGTGGTGGCCACCACGACCTCGTCGCTGTAGCGGATCGAGATCAGCTCGCCGTCGTCGTCGGTGTGCTCGACCTCGATGTCGGAGAGCGCCGTAAGGCAGCGCGGACACCAGTTGATGATCCGGTTGGCCCGGTAGATGAGGCCGTCGTCGAAGAGCTTCTTGAAGATCGTCTGGACGGCGCGGGTCAGCCCCGCGTCCATGGTGAAGCGCTCGCGGTCCCAGTCGACGGAGTCGCCGAGGCGGCGCATCTGGCCGAGGATGGCACCACCGGATTCGGCCTTCCACTGCCAGACCCGCTCGACGAACTTTTCCCGGCCGAGGTCGTGCCGGGAAAGCCCCTCGGCGGCGAGCTGACGCTCGACCAGGTTCTGGGTGGCGATGCCGGCGTGATCCATGCCGGGCAGCCACAGCGCCTCGAAGCCCTGCATCCGCTTACGCCGGGTCAACGCGTCCATCAGCGTGTGCTCGAACGCGTGGCCCATGTGCAGGGAGCCGGTGACGTTCGGCGGCGGGATGACGATGGTGAAGGGGGGCTTGTCGCTGTCGGCGGAGGCCCGGAAGTGCCCACCGGCTACCCACTGCTCGTACCGTCGCTGCTCTACCTCACCGGGCTGATACTGGCCGGCAAGGGTCGGGGCGTCGGGGCGTTGGGCATCCAGTCTCTCGGTCACCGGACAAGTCTACGGAGGGCTTCCGCAGACCTGACGTGCGCCACCTGCCGTTCGCGTACGGTGTCGGCTATGTCCGACGCACATCTCACCGAGCGGTCGCTCGACGGCGGCCGCGAGCCGGTCGAGCTGACCGAAGAGCCGATCCAGCTGAGCACCCGGGACTCCGGAGGCGATCCCGACGAGCGACCCGGCGGCTGGTCCCGCCGCCGCAAGATCGGTTGGACGGTCGCACTGGCTGTCGGGCTCGCCGGCGCCGGGGTGCTCGGTGTCGCGGGGTGGCGGGTGGCGCAGCAGAAGGACACCCAGCTGACCTCACCCGATCAGGTGGTGGGTCTGACCCGCGACGACACCGAGCGGGCGAAGAGCACGGCCGACTATCTGCGCAGCGGTCTGGCGGCGAACATCGAGCTGGACCGCAGTTTCGGCACGGTCTACCGCGACCCGACGGACGAGAAGCGCTCAGTGCTCATCTTCGGGGGCACCACCCTGCTCTGGCAGCCGGAACGGGACCTGGACAGCCTCTTCCGCCTGATGTCGGACGAGACGGGCGCGGTGAACGGTCTGCGCGAGCTGCCCGCGGGCGACCTCGGCGGGGTGTTGAAGTGTGGCACCACCAGCGGCGAGGGCGGGGACTTCGCGGTGTGCGGCTGGGCCGACCACGGCAGCGTGGTCATGGCGATGTTCCCGGGTCGGTCGGTCAGCGACGCTGGCGGCCTGCTGCGCAACCTCCGCGATGGCATGCAGACCCGCGGCTGACCCGATCTGTCGTCGAGCGCCTGACACCCGGTCTGCGTGTACCCGGATCGGTCAACCCAGACCCGGGGACGCAGAAAAGGCCACCCCGCTAAGGGGTGGCCTTTTCTGAAAGATTGTCCGGCGGCGTCCTACTCTCCCACACCCTCACGAGTGCAGTACCATCGGCGCTGGAGGGCTTAGCTTCCGGG
>NZ_JBAKHR010000049.1:0-35418 GCF_036902955.1 Micromonospora sp. CPCC 205558 | reverse complement strand
CCCGGAAGCTAAGCCCTCCAGCGCCGATGGTACTGCACTCGTGAGGGTGTGGGAGAGTAGGACACCGCCGGACAATCTTCCAGTCGAGGGCCGCCCCATCCGGGTCGGCCCTCGACTGCGTAGCGCCATTGGTGGCGCAATCAGGAAGGATGTACCTGTGAGTTCAGGACCGCAGGGCGGAGACCGTCCCCGTCGTTACGAAGAACGTACTGACGGTGCGGGCGGACGCGACCGCGGCCCGCGCCGCGATGACCGAGACCGGCCTCCCTACCGGGGAGACCGCGACAGCGGAGGCGCCCGAGGCGGATACGCCGGCGGCCGCGACTCTGGCTCCCGTGGCGGTGACCGGGACAGCTCGCGCTCCAGCGCACCCCGTGAGGGCGGCTACCGCGGCGGCGACCGCCGTGAAGGTGGTTTCCGTGGCGGCGACCGCGACGGCTCGCGTTCCAGCGCCCCGCGTGACGGTGGCTTCCGCAGCGGCGACCGCTCGGGTGCTCCGCGCGAGGGTGGTTTCCGTGGCGGCGACCGCCGTGAAGGTGGTTTCCGTGGCGGCGACCGCGACGGCTCGCGCTCGGGTGCTCCGCGCGAAGGCGGTTTCCGCGGTGGCGACCGCGACGGTGGTTTCCGTGGCGGCGATCGTCGCGAGGGTGGTTTCCGTGGCGGCGACCGCGACGGCTCGCGCTCGGGTGCTCCGCGCGAAGGCGGTTTCCGCGGTGGCGACCGCGACGGTGGTTTCCGTGGCGGCGATCGTCGCGAGGGTGGTTTCCGTGGCGGCGACCGCGACGGCTCGCGCTCGGGTGCTCCGCGCGAAGGCGGTTTCCGCGGTGGCGACCGTGGTGGCGATCGCCGTGAGGGTGGCTTCCGTGGTGGTGACCGTCGTGAGGGCGGGTACCAGGGTGGCGACCGCACTCGCTCCGGCCCGCCGCGTGAGGGTGGCTTCCGTGGCGGCGACCGTGACGGTGGCTTCCGTGGTGGCGACCGTCGCGAGGGTGGGTACCAGGGTGGCGACCGGGACGGTTCGCGCTCGGGCCCGCCGCGTGAGGGTGGTTTCCGCGGTGGTGACCGCGAGGGCGGTTTCCGTGGTGGCGACCGTCGCGAAGGTGGTTTCCGGGGTGGCGACCGGGACGGTTCGCGCTCGGGCCCGCCGCGTGAGGGTGGTTTCCGCGGTGGTGACCGCGAGGGCGGTTTCCGTGGCGGCGACCGTCGCGAAGGTGGTTTCCGCGGCGGCGACCGTGACGGTTCGCGCTCGGGCGGTCCCCGCGAGGGTGGCTTCCGCGGCGGCGACCGCGACGGTGGTTTCCGTGGTGGTGACCGCCGTGAGGGCGGCTTCCGTGGTGGTGACCGGGACGGTTCGCGCTCGGGCGCTCCGCGTGAGGGTGGTTTCCGTGGTGGTGACCGTCGTGAGGGCGGGTACCAGGGTGGCGACCGCACTCGCTCGGGCCCGCCGCGTGAGGGTGGTTTCCGCGGTGGTGACCGCGACGGTTCGCGTTCCGGCGCTCCTCGCGAGGGTGGCTTCCGTGGCGGCGACCGTCGCGAGGGCGGGTACCAGGGTGGCGACCGCACTCGCTCCGGCCCGCCGCGCGAGGGTGGCTTCCGCAGTGGCGACCGTGACGGTGGCTTCCGTGGCGGCGACCGTCGCGAAGGTGGTTTCCGTGGTGGGGACCGGGACGGTTCCCGTTCCAGCGCTCCGCGTGAGGGCGGCTTCCGGGGCGGCGACCGCCGTGAGGGCGGTTTCCGTGGTGGCGACCGGGACGGTTCGCGCTCGGGCGCTCCGCGTGAGGGCGGCTTCCGGGGCGGCGACCGGGACGGTTCCCGTTCCAGCGCTCCGCGTGAGGGCGGCTTCCGGGGCGGCGACCGTGAGGGCGGCTACCGGGGTGGAGAGCGTACCGGCGGTTTCCGGGGCGACGAGCGGCCGCGTCGCGAGGGGGAGTTCCGTCGCGACGACCGCGCGGGTGGCTCCGAGTCGTTCGAGGGCGGGCGTAGTGCGGCCCCGGCGCTGCCGGACGACATCGTCGCGACCGACCTCGACAAGGACGTTCGCGCTGAGCTGCTCTCGCTGAACAAGCCGGTCGCCGAGACGGTGGCCCGGCACCTGGTCGCGACCGGACAGCTGATCGACGAGGACCCCGCCGAGGCGTTGGCGCACGCGCTGGCCGCCCGGCGGCTGGCGTCGCGCATCTCCGCTGTCCGTGAGGCGGTCGGCCTGGCCGCTTACCACGCGGGGGAGTGGCAGTCGGCGATCGCCGAACTGCGCACGTACCACCGGATGAGCGGGTTGCAGAGCCACCTGGCCGTGCTCGCGGACTGCGAGCGGGCTCTCGGCCGGCCGGAGCGGGCCATTGACCTGTTCCGTGGCGCCGACCGGGAGAAGCTGGACCAGGCCGTGGCGATCGAGCTGCTGATCGTCGCCGCCGGAGCGCGGGGCGACCTCGGGCAGAAGGACGCCGCGGTCGCGATGCTCCAGGTCCCGGACCTCACCAGCGAGGCCACCGTGCCGTGGACGGCCCGGCTGCGGTACGCGTACGCCGACGCGCTGCTCGCGGTGGGTCGGCGCGAGGAGGCCCGCGAATGGTTCTCCCGCGCCGCCGACGTGGACACCGAGGGCGAGACCGACGCCGCCGAGCGGCTGCTGGAGCTCGACGGCGTGGTCATCGAGGGTGACGACGAGGACGAGGCCGCCGAGGAGATCGCGGCCGGTCCGGGCGCTCCCGGCGCGGTGCCGGCCCGCCCCGATGCGGACCTGGCGGGCAATGAGACCGACGAGGACGCCGACGACTTCGACGACGACGACGAAGACGACGACGACTTCGACGACGACGAGGACGAGGACCGGCACCCCAGCGGGAGCGGCGACGCCGACGCGGACACCGCTGGCGACAGCGGTGTGACGTCCGGCGACGCGGCCGACGGGGACGCGGCGAAGGTCGATGGGACCGTGCCGGCCGGGGACGACGAGTCGGGGTCGACGCAGCGGTGAGCGCGGGCGTTGGGGATCGGCTGGTCGACGGGTACACCCTGGTCGTCTTCGATTTGGACGGCGTGATCTACCTGATCGACCGGCCGATCCCCGGCGCCGTCGAGACGGTGGCCCGGCTGCACGCCGAGGGACGGGCGGTGGCGTACGCGACCAACAACGCGTCCCGCCGGTCCAGCGAGGTCGCGGACCTGCTGACCGGAATGGGTGTGCCGGCCCGGCCGGAGGAGGTTCTCACCTCCGCCGCCGCCTCGGCCGAGTTGCTGCGTGACCGGCTGCCGGCCGGTGCGTCCGTGCTGGTGGTCGGCGCGGAGGCGCTGCGCGCGGAGCTGCGCGCGGTCGGTCTGAACCCGGTCACCCAGGCCGACGAGAAGCCGGCGGCGGTGGTGCAGGGGTACGGCCCGCAGGTCGGCTGGGCCGAGCTGGCCGAAGCGTCGATCGCGGTGCGGGCGGGCGCGATCTGGATCGCCACCAACACCGATCGGACCCTGCCCAGTGGGCGGGGACCGCTGCCCGGCAACGGTTCGCTGGTCGCCGTGCTGCGTACGGCACTGGAACGAGACCCCGACGTGGTGGTCGGCAAGCCGGAGCCGGCACTGTTCGAAACCGCCGCCAAGCGCAGTGGCGGTGGGCGGAGCCTGGTGGTGGGTGACCGGCTGGACACCGACATCGAGGGTGCCCGCCGGGCAGGGCTGGACAGCCTGCTCGTGCTCACCGGTGTCAGCGGCGTACCGGAGTTGCTGGCCGCCGAGCCGCAGCGGCGTCCCACGTACGTCGCGAGGGACCTGGCGGGGCTGTTCGACCCGACCGCCGCCGTGCTGGTCCCGGGCCCGGCGGACGCTGGCGGCTGGTCTGTGACCGATCGGGACGGCACGCTGGAGCTGGCGGGGGCCGGCCGACCGCTGGACGCCCTTGCCGCGCTCTGCGCGGTGGCCTGGTCGGCGCCGGTGGCGGCGCTGCCGAAGATCCGTCCGGTCGGCCCGGACGCGGCCCACGTGCTGGAGAGTTTCGGTCTGACCGCTGCTGCCTGACGGGCGACTGTCAGAGCAGCTTGCGCAGCTTCAGCAGGTCGAACGGGTTGGCCTTGATCGACACCCGGCGGGAGGTCACCGCACTGGTGACGTCCAGGTCGCCGCGGACCAGGGCGAGCAGGTCGTCGCTGGACGTGCTCAGCGCGATCTTGGCCTTGGGGTCGTCACCGTCGGTCAGCTCGACCAGCCGGCCGTCGGTGATCCGGCCGTGGAACGCGGTGTCCAGGTCGGTGATCCGGCAGGCCAGCGTCCGGTCCAGGTCGATCCGCTCGCGTACCGTCTCGGCGTTGCGATCCAACCGCGCGGCCAGCTCCTGCAACGCCTGCCGGCACTCGTCCACGCTGGCCACATCTCCCCCTTGGTGATCGCCACGCCGTCCTCGGCACCGTACCGCACGGACCGGTCCGGGGTGCCCGGTAGCGTGACACCTGCACACCCCGCCCCGTGGAAGGACTCAGGCATGCAGGACGCGTGGCGCGCCTACCTCGAGCTGGCCATGGGCCTTGCGGAGGCGCCCCGGAAGAAGGCCCAGGACGTGGCACGTCGCCTCGTCGGCTCCGGCGGCGCGACCGCCGCCCAACTCCAGGCCCTCGGTGAGGAGCTGGTGACCACCGGTGCGGCCAACCGGGAGGCGTTGACCAAGCTGGTCCGCTTCGAGGTCGACCGGGCCCTCGGAGCGGTCGGTCTGGCTACCGCCGACGAGGTGGCCGAGCTGACCCGACGGGTGCACGACCTGGAACGGCAGCTACGGGAGGCGCGTTCCGCCGACGCGCCGACCGCCGGCCCCACGGCACAACCCGACCCGACTGCCGCCGCGCAGCCCGGCACCGGCCTCGTGCCGTCCGACGCCCCGGCGGGCGCGCCCGTCTCCGCGCCGGTGGCGAAGAAGGCCGTCGCCAAGAAGGCGGTCGCCAAGAAGGCCATCGCCAAGAAGCCGCCGGCGACGATCAGCCGGACCGCCGACGAGGACGCCCCGACGCCGGCGGCGATGCCGGCCAAGAAGGCGATCCGCAAGCAGCGACCGGACGACGCCGAATGAGCCGGCCCGGTCCACCGCCCGGCGGCTCCTTCCCGGCCCGGCCCGGCCCGCCGGCGAGCGGCTCGTTCCCGGCCCGGCCCGGCCCGCCGGCTAGCGGCTCCTTCGCGGCGCGGCCCGGCCCCGCGGTGGGTGCCCGCCCCGGACCGCCACCGGACCTCGGGGACGACGAGACGCGGCACCCGGCGGTGGACGCCGCCGTGCAGTCCCTGGCCAACGCGGCAACGCTCGCCCCGGCCGACCAGATCGCCCAGTACGAGGCGGCCTACGAGACGCTGCGGGAAACCCTCGCCACCATCGACCAGACCTGAGCGGGACGACCAGGCCTGAGCAGACCGGAGAACAACCACCCATGGCACGTCGTAACCGGCTGGACGCCGAACTCGTCCGCCGCGGTCTGGCCCGCTCCCGTGAGCAGGCCGCCGCGTTGGTGGAGGCCGGTCGGGTCCAACTGCGGGGCGTGGTCGCCCGCAAGGCGGCCGCGATGGTCGACCCCGCCGACCCGCTCCTGGTGACCGGTGCGGACCCGGCCGAGGAGTACGTCTCCCGGGGCGGGCACAAACTCGCCGGGGCGCTGGCCGCGTTCGCCCCCGGTGGGCTGCACGTCGCCGGGCGGCGTTGCCTGGACGCGGGCGCGTCGACCGGCGGGTTCACCGACGTGCTGCTGCGCGCCGACGCGGCCGAGGTGGTGGCCGTGGACGTCGGGTACGGGCAGCTCGCCTGGTCGTTGCGCACGAACGAGCGGGTCCGCGTTCTGGAGCGCACCAACGTTCGTACCCTCGATGCGGACGCGATCGGCGGCCCGGTCGATCTCACGGTGGCCGACCTGTCGTTCATCTCGCTGCGGCTGGTGCTGCCGGCGCTGGCCGGCTGCACCCGCGACGACGGTGACCTGGCGTTGATGGTCAAGCCGCAGTTCGAGGTCGGCAAGGAGCGAGTCGGTGCCGGCGGTGTGGTCCGCGATCCGGAGCTGCGCGCCGAAGCGGTGCTGGACGTGGCCGCGACGGCCGCGCGGCTCGGCCTCGGGCTGGCCGACGTGGCGGCCAGCCCGCTGCCCGGGCCGAGCGGCAACGTGGAGTTCTTCGTATGGTTGCGCCGGGGCGCACCGCCGGCCGACCCGAAGCGGGTGCGGGCCGTGGTGGCGGCCGGGCCGGACGGTTCGACGACGGCCGGCGACGTGCCGGACGTGGCGGCGGAGGAGGTCGCAGGGTGAACGCGCGCAGCGAGGGTGCCGCAACGGGGGCGGCCCGATGAGCCGCACCGCGCTGCTGGTGACCCACACCGGCCGTCGGCGCAGCACCGAGCACGCCCGGTCGGTCGCCGCAGATCTGATCGAGGCGGGTTTCGAGGTACGGGTGGTCGCCGACGAGGCCGACGACCTCGACCTGCCCGGTGTGGTGCCGGTCGCCGGCCCGCAGGCCGCCGAGGGCGCCGAGATCGTCTTCGCGCTGGGTGGGGACGGCACCTTCCTGCGCGCCGCCGAGCTGGCCCGGCCGGCGAAGGCGCCGCTGCTCGGCATCAACCTCGGCAAGGTGGGCTTCCTGGCGGAGGCGGAGATCGACGACCTGGACACCGCGGTCCGGGACGTCGTCGGTCGCAACTACACGGTCGACGAGCGGCTGACCCTGGACGTCACCGCCGAGTTCGACGGTGGGCCGACGATCGAGTCCTGGGCGCTCAACGAGATCAGCATCGAAAAGGGCGAACGGGCGCAGATGCTGGAGCTGCTCGTCGACGTGGACGGCCGTCCGCTGTCCCGTTACGGCTGCGACGGTGTCGTCTGCGCCACGCCCACCGGCTCCACCGCGTACGCGTTCTCCGGTGGTGGCCCGGTCGTCTGGCCGGAGGTGGAGGCGCTGCTGCTGGTGCCGATCAGCGCGCACGCGTTGTTCAGCCGCCCGCTGGTCACGGCCCCGACGTCCACCTTCGTGATCACCGTCGACCCGTTCACCACCCTCGCCGTGCTCTCCTGCGACGGCCGGCGGGTCTACGACCTGCCACCCGGCGCGCGGGTGACGGTGCGTCGGGGCGCCCTGCCGGTACGCATCGTGCGGCTGCGCCCCCGCCCGTTCACCGACCGGCTGGTGGCCAAGTTCGACCTTCCCGTGCACGGGTGGCGCGGCAGCCGCCGGTGACCGTGGCACACACCGTCGGTGGACGTGAGTTGTCCACCTGGCGACATGTCGCCGCTGCGGCGGCTGGCGACTAGTGACCTGGTGACGCGCTCGGTCGCAGACTCCGATCGGCCCTCATCTACGGATGGTGGGCCTGGAGGAGTAGAGGAGCGCATCGCATGCACTGGTCCCCCCGCTGGCTCGCCGTCGGCGCGGTCGGCGCGTTGGTGGTCGGCGTCGCCGCACCGGCGTCCGCCGACCCGCCCGCCCGGCCCACCGGCCCCACATCGGGCACGCCCGCACAGCACGCCACCCCCGTCCGCATCACCCTGATCACCGGCGACCAGGTCGAGCTGGTGCAGGCGGCGCCCGGTCGGGTCGCCGCCACCGTCCGCCCCGGCCCGGGGCGGAACCGGATCACCTTCCAGACCGTCGAGGCCGACGGCGGGTTGCGGGTGCTGCCCAGCGACGTCGTGCCGTACCTCTCCGCCGGGGTGCTCGACCCCGACCTGTTCGACGTCCAGGAGTTGGCGGCCGACGGATACGGCGACGCCGCGCAGGCCACGTTGCCGCTGATCGTCCGCTATCAGGAGCCGGCCGCCGGACGGGTCAGGCCGCTGACCGGTGCCACCGACGCGCGTCCGCTGGAGAGCATCAACGGCGCCGCGCTGCGGGTCGGCAAGGGTGACCTCGGTGGTCTGTGGACGTCGCTGCGCGGCGCCGCGGGGCAGCGGGTCAGCGCCGGCTCGCCGGCCCGGCTCGGCGCCGGCGTCGCCCGGATCTGGCTGGACGGGAAGGTCCGTCCGACGCTGGAGCACAGCGTGCCGCAGATCGGCGCCCCGATCGCCTGGGCCGCCGGCCGCGACGGTGCCGGCGTGACGGTGGCGGTGCTCGACACCGGCGTCGACGCCACCCACCCCGACCTGGCCGGTCGGATCGCCGAGGCGCAGGACTTCTCCGGCAGCGGCAGCGCCCGCGACGGGCACGGCCACGGCACCCACGTGGCCTCCACCATCGCCGGCAGCGGGGCGGCATCCGACGGGAAACGCAAGGGCGTAGCCCCGGGCGCGCGGTTGCTGGTCGGCAAGGTGCTCGACGACGCCGGCTCCGGCTACAGCTCGTCCATCATCGCGGGCATGGAGTGGGCCGCCCACTCCGGCGCGAAGGTGGTCAGCATGAGCCTCGGTGGCGACCCGACCGACGGCACCGACCCGATGAGTCAGGCGGTGAACGACCTGACCGCCGAGACCGGCGCGCTCTTCGTGGTCGCCGCCGGCAACTCGGGCGCCGCGCGTACCGTCGGCGCGCCCGGCGCGGCCGCGGCGGCGCTCACCGTCGGCGCGGTGGACCGCGCCGACAACCTGGCGGAGTTCTCCAGCCGGGGGCCGCGCCTCGGCGACAACGGCCTCAAGCCCGAGATCACCGCGCCGGGCGTCGGCATCGTCGCCGCCCGCGCCGCCGGCACCACCATGGGTACGCCGGTGGACGACGCCTACACGACCGCGTCCGGCACCTCGATGGCCACCCCGCACGTGGCCGGAGCGGCGGCGATCCTCGCCCAGGAGCACCCCGACTGGGCTGCCGCGAAACTGAAGGACGCGCTGGTCAGCACCACGAAGGCGAACCCGGCGTTGACCGTCTTCGAGCAGGGCGCCGGCCGGGTCGACGTGGCCCGCGCGCTCGGCCAGCGGGTGTTCGGCTCCGCCACCGCCGACTTCGGCCGGCTCAGCACCGGTGGCGCGGCGGCCGAGCGGGCCGTGACGTACACCAACGGCGGCACGGCCCCGCAGACCCTGCGGTTGGCCCTGGAGTTGCGCAACCTGGACACCGACAGGGCCGAGGCCGACGGGGTGGCGGTCGGTGGCACCGAGGTGACCGTGCCGGCCGGCGGCAGCGTCGTCGTGCCGCTGCGGGCGGACCCGGCGAAGCTGGACCGGGGTGTGCACAGCGGCTGGCTGGTGGCTACCGGCGCGGACGGTGTCGCGGTGCGTACCGCCGTCGCGCTGACCCTCAGCGGCCCGCTGCACACCGTTACGGTGAAGGCGCTGGACATGAAGGGTCAGCCGGGTCTCGCGTCGGTGCTCACCCTCTTCGGTGAGCAGCCCGAATCCGACTGGCTCGGCTGGGTCGGCGGCGAGGTGCAGCTCCAGGTCGAGGAGGGCCCCTACCTGGTCGAGGCGTTGATCGAGCACGGTGCCCCGCTGGACGAGCAGATCACCCTGGTCACCGACCCGGAGCTGCTGGTCGACAGGGACCTCACCGTCGTGCTCGACCCGCGTAAGGGCACCCCGGTGCGGATCGAGACGCCGAAGCCGACCGAGCAGCGGTCGACGATCAGCTTCTACGAGCACCGGGTCTTCGGCAACGGCCGGCAGGTCGACCACGGGGTGATGACCTACAGCACCATCCAGCAGGTCAACGTCACCCCGACCCGCCCGGTGCGCCAGGGCGAGTTCGAGTTCGCGTCGCGCTGGCAGTTGGTCGCTCCGATGGTGGACGCGAAGATCAACGGGGTGTCCGGTCCGCTGGACATCAACCTGATGGGCTACTCGCCGGCGCCGGCCGAGCGGCGCAAGCTGCCGCTGGTCTGGGCCGGTACCGGCACCCCCGCCGAGCTGACCCGGGTACGCGGTGCCGCGGCGCTGCTCACCACCAGCCCGGACGCCTCGGAGGAGGAACAGATCGCGGCGGCGGCCGCCGCGGGCGCGAAGGTGGCGCTCGTCGTCCGGCCGGCCGACCAGAGCGCGTGGACGTCGTGGACCCCGTTGGGTGACCGGCTGCCGATCCCGGCGATGGCGGTGGCGTACGACGACGGTCAGAAGGTCATCGCGGCGGCCCGGAAGGGTCGTACGACGCTGGACCTGACGTTGACCGTGGACAGCCCGTACCTGTACGACGTGTGGCAGGTCTCGACGGGTCGGGTCCCGGAGCGGATCGTCCACAAGGTCACCGAGCGGAACACCGCCGAGGTGACCGCCCACTACGGGAACGTCGGCGGGGAGTGGGCCAGCGAGCAGCGGTTCGGGTGGCGTCCGTGGCAGGACACCGCCTGGAACGACAACCAGCGGCTGGTTCGGGCCGGCACCACCCGGCAGGAGTTCGTCAGCGCCGGTGACAACTGGTGGCAGCAGCGGGTGATGCACAAGCTGATGTTCATGCAGTGGGGGCAGTTGACCGGTGGCCTGACCCAGCAGCCCCGGCGCTACGCCGCCGACGACCGGGTGACCGAGACCTGGCACGCGCCGGTGATCCGCCCGGCCGTCCCCGCCAGCGGGGCGCCGGTGCCCACCCGCACCGGTGACAACCTTCAGCTGCGGGTGCCCGAGTTCGTCGACGCCGAGGGGCACTACAGCGTGGCCGGTGCTAGTGAGGAGTCGGACACCGTCGCGGCGCGGGTCAGCCGCGACGGGCAGCAGATCGCGGACCTCTCCGACGGCTGGGCGTCTGTGCCCACGACCGCCGGGGCGGCCCGCTACCGGCTGGACGTGACCACCGGGCGGTCCTCGGCCGAGTGGCGCTACGCCACGCGCACCGACACCGCCTGGGAGTTCACCTCGGCTCGACCGGCGGGCGACGCCGCCACGCCGTTGTCGCTGCTGCAGGTGGACTACCGGGTGCCGGCCGACCTGCTCGGCACGGTACGCGGCAACCGGTCGCACCAGCTGGGGCTGACCCTGCGGCAGCCGACCGGGGTGGCGACGCCGACCGGCACCAGCGTCCGGGTGCAGGTCTCCTTCGACGGGGGCGTCACCTGGCGCAACGCGCCGACCAAGGGGTCGGGCACCCGGTACACCGCGACCGTGCCCGCGGGGCGCGGAACGGTGTCGCTGCGGGTGCACGCCGCCGACCGGGCCGGGAACACCGTCGATCAGACCGTGCTCCAGGCGTACGGGCTGCGCTGATTCGGGCAGGGTGGGGCGGCCTGGCCGCCCCACCCTGCCGGCCCGCGGGTCCGCCGTCGGTCGACGGCGGACCCTTCGGCGCTCGCCGGGTCACGTCGTGGTGCGCCCGCCCCGGGTGGACGCGTCAGAGCCAGCCGCGGCGGGCGACCTGGAACGCCAACCCGGGCCGGGTGTCCACGCCGGCGGCGGCCATCAGGTCGGCGATCCGCCGTTGCACGGTCCGCCGGCTCACCCCGAGCTGGGAGGCGATGGACTTGTCCGGTACGCCCGCCACGAACAGCGACAGCAGCCGCGCCTCGTCGGCGTCGGGCTGGTAACCGTCGCCCGGATGACCCTCGGGCTCCGGCCGACGAGCCTCCGGCGCCGCGACGGCGAGCGGGTCGTCGAGCCGTAGCCGGGTGGCCACCCGCCAGTGGCTCTCGAAGAGGGCGAGCAGCGCGTCGAGCAGTTGACTGCGCCCGATCACGGCGGCGCTCGGTTCGCCGCCGTCGCGGTCGGGCACCAGCGGGCAGATTGCCGTTCGGGCGTCCACGATGGCCAGTCGGACCGGCAGCCGGTCCAGGACGCGGGCCTGCTCACCGGCGGCGACCCCCTTGGCCAGGTCGGCCAGCGCGCCCGGCTCCAGCAGCAGGTCACGTTCGTAGATGGCCCGGTAGCTCACCCCACGGGCCAGCGCGTCGAACTCCTCGACATTCTCCGGGCCGGCCATGGCCAGGGGATTGGCCCGGCAGAACCAGAGCACCTCGGTACGCGCCGAGTTCTGCAGGTCGCGCAGCCGGTCCCGAAGGACCCGCGCGCCGGTGATCACCTCCACGAGGTGCTCGACGTGGTGCCGGCGCAGCCCGGAGCGGTACTCCTCGGCCAACTGGGTGACCAGTCGGCGGGCCGTCTCCAGGTCCTCCTGGCGGCGCAGCAGCGTCCCGCCGAGGGCGACGTCCGGGGCGGTCGGGCGCAGCGGGGCGTCCGGGTCGTTGTCGGTGGGCTGCACGAGGCCCTTGCCGCGTAGCGCCTCGACCTGGGCGACGACCTGCTCACGGGGTCGGTGCAGGCGATGGACCAACTCGTCGATGCGGGCCGTGGTGAGCTGGAGCAGGCAGCGGTAGAGCTCCTCCTCAGCCGAGGTCAGGCCGATCACGTCCAACACGGGGCAGAACTGTACGTCGGCCGGGTACCGGCCATACCCGGGCCCGTCGGCTGGTCAAGTGTCGGGCCTCGCGTCTACTGTCGGTGGCTGTGCTGGAAGAGCTGCGCATCACCGGACTGGGCGTCATCGAGGACACCACGCTGCCGTTGACCGGCGGCATGAACGTCATCACCGGCGAGACCGGTGCGGGCAAGACGATGGTGGTCACCGGCCTCGGCCTGCTCTTCGGCGGCCGGGCCGACGCCGGGCGGGTCCGCGCCCAACCCGGCCGTGCGGTGGTGGAGGGGCGGCTGCGGCTGCTCGGGCGGGTCGCCGACGCCGTGCACGCGCGGATCACCGACGCCGGTGGCGAGCCCGACGAGGACGGCTCGGTGCTGCTGAGTCGCACGGTGACGGTGGAGGGGCGCTCGCGCGCCCACGTCGGTGGCCGGAGCATGCCGGTGTCGATGCTCGGTGAGGTCGGCGAGCAGGCGGTCGCCGTGCACGGCCAGTCCGACCAGCTGCGGCTGCTGCGCCCGGCCGAGCAGCGGGCCGCACTGGACCGGTTCGCCGGCCCGGCGCACGAGAAGCTGCTCGACGCGCTGCGCGAGGCGTACACGGGGTGGCGTCGGGTGGTCGACGACCTGGCCGACCGGCGGCGCAACGCCCGGGAGCGCAACCAGGAGGCCGACCTGTTGCGGCTGGGCCTCGACGAGATCACCCGGGTCGATCCGCAGCCCGGTGAGGACGACGAGCTGAAGACCGAGGCGCAGCGGCTGGAGCACGCCGAGGGCCTGCGGACGGCCGCGCAGATCGCCCAGCAGTGTGTGGCCGGTGGTGCGGAGGCCGCCGACGAGACCCCGGACGCGGCGGCGCTGCTCGGCACCGCCCGGCGGACCCTGGAGGCGCAGTCCGGCACCGATCCGGCGCTCGGTGAGCTGGCGGCCCGCCTGGAGGAGGCGGCCACGCTGGTCACCGACGTGTCCGCGGAGCTGTCGGCGTACCTGGCGACGCTGGACGCGGACCCGGCCCGGTTGCAGCACGTCTACGAGCGGCGGGCGGCGCTGCGCGCGTTGACCCGCAAGTACGCCGACGACGTCGACGGGGTGATCGCCTGGGCCGATCGGGCGCGCACCCGACTGTCCGACCTGGACATGTCCGATGACGTGCTGGACGAGTTGGCGCGGGAGGGCGAGCGGCTCGCCGTCGAGGTGTCCGACCTCGCTGGCCGGGTGTCCACCTCTCGGCAGGAGGCGGCGGTCCGCTTCGCCGATCAGGTCACCGTCGAGCTTGCCGGGTTGGCCATGCCGCACGCGCGGATCGAGGTGGCGGTGCTGCCGCGTCCGGCCGGGCGGGCCGAGCCGACGCTGGCGGTCAACGGCGTCGAGGTGGGTGTCGCCTCGGACGGCGGCGACGAGGTGGAGTTGCGGTTGCTGGCCCATCCGGGTGCGCCGTCGCTGCCGTTGCAGCGCGGCGCCTCCGGCGGTGAGCTGTCCCGGGTGATGCTCGCCATCGAGGTCGTGTTCGCCGGCTCGGGCGGCCCGCCCACGTTGGTCTTCGACGAGGTCGACGCGGGGGTCGGCGGTCAGGCGGCGGTGGAGATCGGCCGCCGGTTGGCCCGGCTGGCGCGCAGCCACCAGGTGCTGGTGGTCACGCATCTGCCGCAGGTGGCCGCGTTCGCCGACCGGCACCTGGTGGTGGCGAAGGACACTGGCGGTGCGGTGACGACCAGCGGGGTGCGGGTGGTGGAGGACACCGAGCGGGCTCGGGAGTTGGCGCGCATGCTGGCGGGTTTGCCCGATTCAGATCTGGGTATCGCCCACGCGGAGGAGTTGTTGGCTGTGGCCGCCAAGGAAAGGCGGTTGTGACGCCGCGTATTGTGAGCGCAAGCACACCGGCTTGTGCCGGTGTGTGCTTCCCTGGGTAGGCGGCCCTGCTCAGGCATGTCGCGACAGAAAAGCCTGCCTCACATGCCAGGATGGTCACGATGCGTCTACCCACGTTGCGCCGGAATCGGAACTCCGAACCGGGCAGAGTCCTCGGCACCGCGCGCCTTGATCGCCGGACGAAACGCCTGGTCGGTCGGCTGCGCCCTGGTGACATCGCGGTCATCGACCACGTCGACCTGGACCGGGTGGCGGCCGACTCGCTGGTCGCCGTCGGGGTCGCGGCGGTGCTCAACGCCAAGCCGTCGGTCTCCGGTCGTTACCCTAACCTCGGCCCGGAGGTGTTGATCGCCGCCGGCATTCCGCTCCTCGACGACCTGGGTGAGGGGGTCTTCGAGCGGATCCGCGAGGGCGACCAGGTGCGCATCGAGGGCAACACGGTCTTCGCCGGTGACGAGCCGGTGGCCCACGGCAGCCTGCAGGACGCCGAGTCGGTCGGCAAGGCGATGGCTGACGCCCGGGAGGGTCTGTCGGTGCAGTTGGAGGCGTTCGCCGCCAACACGATGGACTACCTGCGCCAGGAACGTGACCTGCTGCTCGACGGTGTCGGGGTGCCGGACATCGAGACCCAGATGCAGGGTCGGCACTGCCTGATCGTGGTGCGCGGCTATGACTACAAGGCCGACCTGGACGTGCTGCGGCCGTACATTCGGGAGTTCAAGCCGGTGCTCATCGGCGTCGACGGCGGCGCGGACGCCCTGGTCGAGGCCGGCTACACCCCCGACATGATCATCGGCGACATGGATTCGGTCACCGACGACGTGTTGCGGTGCGGCGCCGAGGTGATCGTGCACGCGTACCCGGACGGGCGGGCGCCCGGCCTGCCCCGGGTCAACGGCCTCGGTGTGCCGGCGATCACGTTCCCGGCCGCGGCGACCAGCGAGGATCTGGCCATGTTGCTCGCCGACGAGAAGGGCGCCTCGCTGCTGGTCGCGGTCGGCACCCACGCGACCCTGGTCGAGTTCCTGGACAAGGGTCGCGGCGGGATGGCCTCGACGTTCCTGACCAGGCTGAAGGTCGGCGGCAAGCTGGTCGACGCCAAGGGGGTGAGCCGGCTCTACCGGCAGAGCATCTCCGGTTCGTCGCTGCTGCTGCTGGTGCTGTCGGCGATCGCGGCGATGGCGTCCGCGGTGGCCGTGTCGACAGTCGGGAAGGCGTACCTGGGTGTGGTCGCCGAGTGGTGGGACAATTTCGTGTTCCAGCTGTACCGGCTCTTCTAGTTCCCGACCGATCAAGAGGCTGCAAGCGTGATCAACTTCCGCTACCACGTGGTGTCCCTCACCGCGGTCTTCCTGGCTCTGGCGATCGGCCTGGTGGTCGGCACAGCCGCCCTCAACGGTCCGCTCGCCGACTCGCTCGAGGGACAGGTCACCGGGCTGCGCAAGGACAACCAGAACTGGCGTCAGCAGGTCAGCAACATGGAGAAGCAGCTCGCGCTGGAGGAGGAGTTCGCCGAGGAGATCTCCCAGGTCATCCTCCCCGGCACCCTGACCGGGCGCCGCGTGCTGGTGCTCATGCTGCCCAACGGACGCGACCACACTGAGGGCGTGCTCAAGAAGCTCCAGCAGGCCGGGGCCACCATCACCGGTCAGGTCGACCTGCAGGACAAGTTCATCAACCCGGACAACAACTCCAACCTGCTGGAGTTGGCCGTCACCGCGGCCCGCCCGACCGCGCAGACCGCTGGCCTGCCGGGCAACGGGCACGGCGTGGAGACCTCCAGCGCGCTGCTGGCCAGCGTCCTGCTGGACCGCGCCCAGGGTGTCGCGCCGGTCAGTGACGCCGACCGGCGGGCGGTGCTCGCCGCGTACAACAACGCCGGCTACCTGACCACCGACAGCAACAAGGTCACCGCCTCGGCGGAGGCCGTCGTCGTGGTCAGCGGCCAACCGTACGTCGACAAGGACTCCGACAAGCGGGACGAGTCGGTCGTCAAGATCGCTGAGCAGTTCGACCGCACCGGGTCGATCGTGGTGGCCGGCAAGGGCTCCGTCGGCGGCAATCTGGTCGCCGTGGTCCGTGGCGACCCGGTGCTCACCCAGACCATCTCCACGGTCGACAACGCCAACACCGTGCAGGGGCAGGTGGTCACCACCCTCGCGCTGGTGGAGCAACTCACCGAGAAGAAGGCCGGACAGTACGGCGTCGGCGACAACGCCCCGTCGCTGCTGCCTAGACTGCCCCAGTGAGCGAACGACGTACCTCCGTGTCCGGATCCCATCAGGTGGCGCGTGACCGAGCCGGCGAGGTCGCGGCGTGAGCGCGCTGGGCCGGCTGTTGATCGCCGGCGCGGGTGCCGCGGCGGCCCGGTACGCGCTGCGTGAGGCGCGTACCTCGCCGGCCGGGCCCGCGTTGGAGCGCACCAACTTCCGTGGCCGCACGGTGAGCCTGGCCGCCGGTCCGGCGCTCGCCGCCGGTGCGGCCGCCGCCGGCGCGTTCGGTGCCACCGGCGGTGCCGCCGGTGGGGCCGCCCTGGTCGCCGGGCTCGGCGCGGGCGGCGTCGGGCTGTACGACGACGTGGTCGGCGCGCGGCCGGCGCAGAAGGCCGCCAAGGGCTTCGCCGGGCACCTCGCCGCGCTGCGCGAGGGACGCATCACCGCCGGCCTGGTCAAGGTCGTCGGGGTGGGCGCCGCCGGGCTGGGCGCCGCCGCGTTGCTCGCCGCCGACCCCCGGGTCGCCGCGCACCCGCGCCGCCAGCGGCACCGGGCGTTCGGCCGGGGTGTCGACGTGCTGCTCGGCGCCGGCGTGATCGCCGGCACGGCCAACTTGCTGAACCTGCTCGATCTGCGACCGGGCCGGGCGATCAAGTCCGGGCTGCTGCTCGCCGCGCCGCTGACCGGCGGCCCGCAGGGCGGGATCGCCGCAGGTGCGGCCGGTGCTGCCGCCGGTCTGCTCCGCGACGACCTGGCCGAGGACGTGATGCTCGGCGACAGTGGCGCGAACGCGCTCGGGGCGCTGCTCGGCGTCGCGCTCGCCGCCCGCACCGGCCCGCTCGGCCGGGCCGGTCTGCTCGCCGTCCTCGCCGGGCTCACCGCCGCCAGCGAGAAGGTCAGCTTCACGGCGGTGATCCAGCGGACCCCGGGGCTACGCGAACTCGACGCACTGGGCCGACGCGCCGACTGACGTGACCAGACCGGCACCCCTCGCCGGCGCCGGCCGGCTGGCCGGGGCAGCCGCGCTCATCGCCGTCCTCACCGTGGCCAGCCGACTCGCCGGCTTCGGCCGCACCGCCGTGTTCACCGTCGGCCTGGGCCACACCGACCTCGGCGGCACCTACGTGGTGGCCAACGCGGTGCCGAACTTCATCTTCGAGATCGTCGCCGGGGGAGCGCTGGCCAGCCTCGTCGTTCCGTTGCTGGCCGGCGCGGTCGTGGCCGGCGACCGGACGGCCGTTGCCCGAACCACCGGCGCGCTGCTGACCTGGACGTTGGCCCTGCTGGTACCGCTCGCGCTGCTCGTGGTGTTCGCGGCCGGCCCGGTCATCGGACTCCTGGGCGACGGGTTGACCGCCGCCCAGCAGCAGAGCGGCGTCCGGATGCTGCGGGTCTTCGCGCCGCAACTGCCGCTGTACGGGGTCGGCATCGTGCTCGCCGGGGTGCTCCAGGCGCATCGCCGCTTCGCCTGGCCGGTGCTCGCCCCGTTGCTGTCAAGCCTCACCGTCATCGTCGTCTACCTCGTGTTCGGCGCGACACAGGGCCGGTACGCCACCGTCGACGGGGTGAGCCCCGGCGGCGAGTTGCTGCTCTCCGCCGGCACCACCCTCGGTGTGGTGGTGCTGTCGCTGTCCCTGCTGATTCCGGTCCGCCGGTTGCACCTGGGGATGCGGCCCGGGTTCGGGTTCCCCATTGACGCGCGGGCCCGGGTCGGCGGGTTGGCGGTGGCCGGTGCGGTCACCGTCGCCACCCAGCAGATCGCCCTGATCGTCAGTTTGAACCAGGTCACGTACGGCGCGGCGACCAATCCCAGCGTCTACAACCTGGCGCAGACCGTTTACCTGCTGCCGTGGGCGGTGCTGGCGGTGCCGCTGGCCGTCGCGGCCTACCCGACCCTGGCGGCGGCGCGGGCCGCCGGTGACGAGCACACCTACCGGGCGACGCTGGCACCGGCCGTTCGCGGTGTGCTCCTGTTCAGTTGCCTCGGCACGGCCGCGTTGATCGGGACCGCCGGGCCGGTCGGGCACTTCTTCTTCCCGCCGGAGACCGCGTCGACCGCCGCTGGCGCGATCATCGGGTACGCCCCCGGCCTGGTCGGCTACGGCCTCTTCGCGGTGCTCACCAGGGCGCTCTACGCCAGGGGCGAGACCCGGGCGGCGACAGTCGCCACCGCGGTCGGCTTCCTGGTGGTGCCGGCCGTCGTCCTGCTGCTCGGTGCGGTGCTGCCGTTGCGGGACCGGGTGCTCGCGGTGACATCCGCGAACTCGGTGGGGATGCTGGTGCTCGGCGCGTTGCTGCTCCTGGCGGTGCTGCGCAGCGCCGGCCGTTCCGCGTTGGCGGGCGCGGCACGGGCCGGGGCGGCCGGTGGCCTCGCCGGTCTGCTCGCCGGGCTCGCTGGGTGGGGCCTCACCCGTTGGCTCGCCACGCCGGACGACACCCCGACGATGGCGGCGGCGTTCGGTCAGGGCATGCTGTCCGGGGTTCTGGTTGGGGTCGTGTTCCTCGCCGTGGTCTGGTTCGTCGACCGGCGGGACGTACAGCCACTGCTCGCCGGGGTGCTGCGGCGTCTGGGCCGGCGGGGGCCGTCCGGCGATGCGCCGACACCGGGCGCGGGCTCCGCGGAGCGGGGCGACGGGAAGGAGACGGCGGCGCGATGACTGAGCCAGCTCTGCCTGCCGACTGGTCGGGCACTGTCGCGTTGGTGCTCGCGTCCAGCACCGGTGGCGTCGGCCAGCACGTCCGCTCGGTGGCCCGTGGCCTCGTCGCGGGTGGCGCCACCGTCCTGGTCTGCGGGCCCGCGGCGACCCAGGAGCAGTTCGACTTCACCGGTGTCGGCGCGCGTTTCGAGCCGGTGGAGATCCCGGCCAGCCCGACTCCGGCCGACGCCCGGGCGGTGCTCGTCCTGCGTCGGGTGCTCACCGCCGCCAGCGTCGACGTGGTGCACGCGCACGGCCTGCGGGCCGGTTTGGTCGCCGTGCTGGCCCGTCCGACCGCCCCGCTGATCGTCACCTGGCACAACGCGGTGCTCGCGGGCGGGCTGCGGGGTGGGGTGTCCCGGCTCGTCGAACGGGTGGTGGCCCGGGGTGTGCGGGTGGCGCTCGGCGCTTCCATGGACCTGGTGCGACGGGCCGCCGAGGTGGGCGCCGCCGACGCCCGGCTCGCCCCGGTCGCCGCGCCGACGTTGCCCGCGCCACGTCGACGCCCGGCGGCGGTACGCGCCGAGTTCGGTGTCCGCCCGGACCAGCCGCTGATCGTCTCGGTCGGTCGGTTGCACCCGCAGAAGCGCTACGACGTGCTGATCGACGCGGCGGCCCGCTGGCGTACCCGTACCCCGCCGCCGGTCGTGGTGATCGCCGGCAGCGGGCCGGCCTATCTGCCGCTCGCCGCACGGACCTCCGCCGCCCGCGCGCCGGTGACCCTGCTGGGGCACCGTACCGACGTGGCCGACCTGCTCGCCGGCGCGGACCTGGCGGTGGTGACCAGCGACTGGGAGGCGCGGCAGCTCTTCGCCCAGGAGGCGCTGCGCGCCGGTGTCGCGCTGGTGGCCACCGCCGTCGGTGGGCTCCCGGATCTGGTCGGCGACGCCGCCACGCTGGTCCCCGCCGGCGACGTGGACGCCCTCGACGCGGCCGTACGCGCGTTGCTGGACGACCCGGAGGCGCGGGCGGAGCTGGGTCGGCGTGGCGTCGACCGGGCGGCCACGTGGCCGACCGAGGCGGACACCGTCGCCACGCTCGTCGCCCTCTACGCCGAACTGACCGGGGATCTGGGCGGTCCGGCGGCCGCCCCGGACTCCGACACCCCGAGAACGGGACACCGGTGATGCTGCGCCGAATCGCCCCCGCCCTGTTGACAGTGCTCGTGGTGGCGTTGGGCGTCACCGCGCTCGCCGCCCGCCCACCCCGGGGCACCCCGCAACGCACCGCCGACTTCGTGGTGCTCGCCGGGATCGCGGGGCTGCGCTGGGAGGACGTGGATGCGCAGCGCACCCCGACGCTGTGGCGGATGGCCCAGGACGGGTCGATCGGCTCCCTGTCGGTGCGCTCCGCGCACCTGCCCACCTGCCCGGTGGACGGCTGGTTGACGCTGGGTGCGGGCAGCTTCGCCGCGTGGAACGGCAGCCGGGCGGCCGATGGTTGCCCGGCGGCGCCGGTGACTGTGGAACAACCGGACGGCATCGGCGCGAACCTGCCCGACCAGGAGAGCGTGGTCCAGTACAACCAGCAGCGGTTGCCCTGGGGCGCGCTGCCCGGCTCGTTGTCGGAGTCGGTGCGGTGCTCCGTCGCCGTGGGTCCGGGCGCGGCCGTGGCCGCCGCCCGACCGTTCGGCCGCGTCGACCGGTACGCCCCGCAGCTGCCAGCCGACCCGCGGCCGCTGCTCGGTTCGTGTGTGTTGAGCATCGTCGACCTCGGCACGGTCGAGGCAGCCGATCCGACGGCCCGCGCCGAGCAGGCCCGCGCGGCCGACGCCGAGCTGGCCCGGGTGCTGGCGGCGCGACCCCCGCGGTCGTTGGTGCTGGTCGCGGGGATCTCCGACACCGACCAGCCGTCGCGGCTGCACGTGGCTGTCGCCGACGGGCCGGGCTGGGAGCGGGGGTGGCTCACCTCGGCCAGCACCGGACGCGACGGGTACCTGCAGCTTGTCGACCTCGCGCCGACCGCCCTCGCCGCGTTGGGCCGGCCCATGCCGGAGCGGCTCTTCCTCGGCCGCCCGGCGATCAGCGCCGGCGGCCGTCCGGCCGACCTGGTTGAGGCCATCGACGCGCCGGCGAACGCCGACCGGGAGGCGGCCGCCCAGCGGGAGGTCTCCGGTGTGTTCTTCGCGCTGCTCGCCGCGATGCAGGTGCTGCTGGCGCTCGCGATCCTGCCGCTGCTGCGTCGGGCGCGTCCGCACGCCGGCCCGGCCGGCCCGACGCCCGTCTCCAAGCGGGTCGTGGCGGTGGTGGAGCTGCTGCTGGTCGCCGCGGCGTTGACGATGCCGGCGGCGCTGCTGGCCGACGCGGTGCCCTGGTGGCGCGGCGGACACCCCGGGTGGATCTTCGCCGGGGTGACCGCGCTGCTGGTGGCCGCCGGCACCGCGGCGGTGCGGTTCGCACCCGGGTACGCGGGCACCCTCGGGCCGCTCGGCGCGGTGGCCGGCCTCACCACGCTCGTGGTCGGGCTGGACGTGCTCACCGGGGCCCACCTTCAGCTCAACAGCGTGGTCGGCTACTCGGCGTTGCAGGGCGGCCGGTACGCGGGGCTGAGCACGGTGGGGTTGGGAGTGTTCCTCGCCGGCGCGTTGCTCACCGGCGGCTGGATCGCCCAGCGGGTGCACCGGGGTTGGCGACCGGCGGTGATGGTGGCGGTGGGTGGTCTCGCCGTGGTGGTGGTCGGCAGCCCGTACCTGGGTGCCGACCCGGTCGGCGCGATCGCGCTCACCGCCGGGGTGAGCGCCGCCGCCGTGATCAGCGCCGGCGGTTGGCTGACGATCAGCCGGCTGGCCTGGGCGGCCATGGCCGCGCTGGCGGTCGGTATCGGGTTCGCCGTGGTGGACCTGCGGCGTCCCGCGGCGGAGCGGGGCAGCCTGGGCCGGTTCCTCTCCGCGCTCGGTGACGGCACGGGCGGGTTCGCCGTGCACCGGTCCAGCACGGAGAATTTCGAGACGTTGGTCAACAGCCCGTTGACGGTGTTGGCGCTGGCCGGTGGGTTGTTGGTGTGGTTCGCCCTGTTGCAGCCCTGGGGTGGGCTGATGCGGCTGCTCGGCATCTACCCGGCGGTGCGGGCCGCGTTGGCCGGCACCGTGGTCGCCGCGGTGCTCGGTGGTGTGCTCGACGGCGCGGCACTGGATGTGATGGGCGCTGCCGCCGCCCTGGTGGTGCCGATGGCCGCCCTGGCGTCGCTGCGGGTGCTCGGGCACGCCGCGGACCGGACCCGCCCGGCACCGGACCGCTCCCGCGCCAACAGCGCCGATGACGAGTCGGGGCCGGGTGGGGTGGGCCCGGCCGGTGGGGATGACGGCCCGACCGGTGGCGGTGGGCCGTCGGACGCGGTGCACCCTCGACCGATCAGCGGTCCGCCCGCGAGCGCACCGGCGACGGTCGCGCAACCGGCACCCGAGACGCCGGGCGACCGCCACGGGGACGCCGACGAACGCGCCGACCCGACCGCGAGCGGGTCGACGCCGGACGTCGCGCCGCCGGTGCCCGTACCGCCCCGGCAGGTCTCCAAGTCATCGACGGAGGTTGCCGCGCCCTGAGCGGCGGGCCCCGTCCGGATGTCCCGGAGGTGTCGTAGCCGGGGTGCGGCCTGCGAGTACCCGCCCGGGAGGTGTTACCGTCGAATCCCGTGGATCGCGTGATCACTTTGCTGATCAAGCACGGCGGTCTGCATGACCGCGACAGACGACACGGGAGCAGGCCTTGGCCCCATCAGCACGGACGACCAGGCACATTTTCGTCACCGGGGGCGTCGCCTCCTCGCTGGGTAAGGGCCTCACCGCCTCCAGCCTCGGCAACCTGTTGACCGCGCGCGGGCTGCGCGTGGTGATGCAGAAGCTCGACCCCTACCTGAACGTCGACCCGGGGACGATGAACCCGTTCCAGCACGGTGAGGTCTTCGTCACCGAGGACGGCGCCGAGACCGACCTCGACGTCGGGCACTACGAGCGCTTCCTCGACCGGGCGTTGTCCGGCAAGGCGAACGTCACCACCGGCCAGATCTACTCCGACGTGATCGCCAAGGAGCGGCGGGGGGAATACCTGGGCGACACCGTCCAGGTCATCCCGCACATCACCAACGAGATCAAGTCTCGGATCGTGGGGATGGGTGATCCGGACGAGGACGGCCAGCTCCCCGACGTGGTGATCACCGAGGTCGGCGGCACGGTCGGTGACATCGAGTCGTTGCCGTTCCTGGAGGCGATCCGCCAGGTCCGCCACGACCTGGGCCGCGACAACTGCTTCTACCTGCACGTCTCGCTGGTGCCGTACCTGGCGCCCTCGGGTGAGCTGAAGACGAAGCCGACGCAGCACTCGGTGGCGCAGCTGCGCAACATCGGTATCCAACCGGACGCGATCGTGCTCCGCTGTGACCGGGAGATCCCGGTGAAGCTCAAGGAGAAGCTGTCGCTCTACTGCGACGTGGACGCCGAGGCGGTCGTCGCCGCCCCGGACGCCCCGAGCATCTACGACATCCCGAAGGTGCTGCACCGCGAGGGGCTCGACGCGTACGTGGTGCGCCGGCTCGGCCTCTCCTTCCGGGACGTGGACTGGACCAGCTGGGACGACCTGCTGGAGCGGGTGCACCGCCCCCGGCACACGGTCACCGTCGCGGTGGTCGGTAAGTACGTCGACCTGCCCGACGCGTACCTGTCGGTGAGTGAGGCGATCCGGGCGGCGGGCTTCGGTAACCGCTCCCGGGTGCAGATCAAGTGGGTGCCCAGCGACGAGTGCGTCACCCCGGCGGGGGCGGCGGCGGCCTTGGCGGGCGTGGACGGCATCCTCATCCCGGGCGGCTTCGGCGTACGCGGCATCGAGGGCAAGATCGGCACCGCCCGGTACGCCCGCGAGGCCGGCATCCCGCTGCTGGGCCTCTGCCTCGGCCTGCAGTGCATGACCATCGAGGTGGCCCGGCACCTGGCCGGCCTGGACGGCGCCAACTCGTTGGAGTTCGACGAGCAGGCCGCGCACCCGGTCATCGCCACGATGGCCGACCAGGAGGACATCGTCGCCGGCCGGGGCGACCTGGGCGGCACCATGCGGCTGGGCGCGTACCCGGCGACGCTGACCGAGGGCTCGATCGTCGCCGAGGCGTACGGCAGCACCGAGATCAGCGAGCGGCACCGGCACCGGTACGAGGTGAACAACGCCTACCGGGACGCGCTGACCAAGGCGGGCCTGCACATCTCCGGCACCTCGCCGGACGGCCGGCTGGTCGAGTTCATCGAACTGGACCGCAGCCTGCACCCGTTCTTCGTGGCCACCCAGGCGCACCCCGAGTTGAAGAGCCGCCCGACCCGCCCGCACCCGCTGTTCGCCTCGTTCGTCAAGGCCGCGGTGGCGTACTCGCAGGCCGACCAGTTGCCGGTCGACCTGGACGCGGCGGCGGAGGCCCCGACGACGCGCAAGGCGGCCCGCAACGGCGCCGCGACGAAAGCGGCGTCCACCTCGTGAGCGAGCACCGCTACGAGGTGCGTTCCCGGCAGGAGCGGTACCGGGGGCGGATCTTCGACGTGGTCACCGAGGAGGTGACCATGCCGGGCGGTGGGACCGGGCTGCGTGACCTCGTCCGGCACGTCGGGGCGGTGGCCGTGGTGGCGCTCGACGACGCCGGCCAGGTGGTGCTGATCCGGCAGTACCGGCACCCGGTCGGGCGGCACCTGTGGGAGCTGCCGGCCGGTCTGATGGACGTCTCCGGCGAGGAGTTGCCGGCGGCGGCGCTGCGGGAGCTGGCCGAGGAGGCCGACCTCACCGCCGGGCGGGTCGACGTGCTGGTCGACCTGCACAGTTCGCCGGGGTTCACCAACGAGATCGTCCGGGTGTTCCTGGCCCGGGACCTCGCCGACGTGCCGGCCGACGAGCGGCACGAGCGCCACGACGAGGAGGCCGATCTCCAGGTCGTCCGGATGGACCTGGACGAGGCGGTCGCCATGGTCCTGGCCGGTGAGATCACCAACGCTGCGGCGGTGGCCGGGCTGCTGGCCGCGGCCCGCGCCCGGGACACCGGCTTCACGTCTCTGCGCCGGGCGCAGGCGCCGCTGCCGCGCTGAGCGTCGCCGCCGGTCCAGCCGGTGGGGGGAGTACGCGCCGAAGGGGCCCCGCGGTCAGCCGCGGGGCCCCTTTCGCTGTCTGGTCTGTCAGTCGCGCAGCGGACGGCCCTGCGCGTCCGTGCCGCCGTTGACCAGGATGAGGATGCCGTCGATGAGGCCCCAGAGGCTGCCGAAGCCGCAGGTCACCAGGCTGACGACGAGCTGCAGCACGCCGATCTTGATGTCACCCATGTAGAACCGGCCGGCGCCGAAGACGCCGAGCAGGATGCCGAGGACGCCCGCGACGACCTTGCTTTTGTCGGAGACGCCCTGGGGGTACCCCGGCTGGGGGTAGCCGGGCTGATAAGGAGGAGTGGTCATGGGCGGACACCTTAGTGATCCACTCGCCGGCTGTCCGCACCGCCACCCGGCAGATGGGACGATAATGGTGAAACACTGTCCTGTCGGCTGAGGTGACGCTCGGCCGTGCATCCGGGTGATGCCCTGACACTTCGTCAGGACACCCGCGTACCGGATGCCAGTGTGCTGGCTCGTGGCGGCGCTGGGCGGGCCTAGACTGCCGCCGCGGGAGAGGTGTACCGCGGTGGCAAAGGGGCCGTCGCGGCACCGAGCAGTCGGGGGAGAGCCGCCCCGAAGAGAGGTGTCTGCATCGTGAAGGTCGGAATCCCACGCGAGGTCAAGAACCACGAGTACCGCGTGGCGATCACGCCAGCGGGCGTCAACGAATTCACCCGCAGCGGCCACCAGGTCTTCGTCGAGTCCGGCGCCGGGGTCGGCTCCAGCATCACCGACGCGGAGTTCGCCGCCGCCGGCGCGAAGATCCTCGCCAGCGCCGACGAGGTGTGGGAGACCGCCGAGCTGGTGCTCAAGGTCAAGGAGCCGATCGCCGAGGAGTACCACCGGATGCGCGAGGGGCAGGTGCTCTTCACCTACCTGCACCTGGCCGCGTCCAAGGAGTGCACCGACGCGCTGATCGACCGGAAGGTCACCGGCATCGCGTACGAGACAGTCGAGCTGCCCGACCGGTCGCTGCCGCTGCTCGCCCCGATGTCCGAGGTGGCCGGCCGGCTTGCCCCGCAGGTCGGCGCCTTCTACATGATGCGTACCGGCGGTGGGCGCGGTGTGCTGCCCGGCGGTGTCTCCGGCGTGTACGCGGCCAAGACCGTGGTCATCGGCGCCGGCGTCTCCGGCATGAACGCCGCCGCGATCGCGCTGGGCCTGCAGTCCGAGGTGCTGCTGCTGGACAAGAACGTCGCTCGGCTGCGGCAGGCCGACGCGATCTACCGCGGCCACCTGCAGACCGTCGCCTCCAACGCGTACGAGGTCGAGCGGGCCGTGCTCGACGCCGACCTGGTCATCGGCGCGGTGCTGGTGCCCGGCGCGAAGGCCCCGACGCTGATCTCCAACGAGCTGGTCTCCCGGATGAAGCCGGGCAGCGTGCTCGTCGACATCGCCATCGACCAGGGCGGCTGCTTCGAGGACTCGCGCCCCACCACGCACGCCGACCCGGTCTACAAGGTGCACGAGTCGATCTTCTACTGCGTGGCGAACATGCCCGGCGCGGTGCCGAACACCAGCACGTACGCGCTGACCAACGTCACCCTGCCGTACGCCCTGGAGCTGGCCAACCAGGGCTGGCGCGAGGCGCTGCGCAACGACGCGGCCCTCGCGCTGGGCCTCAACACCCACGCCGGTCAGGTCACCTACGGCCCGGTCGCCGAGGCGCACGGCATGGACGTGCTCCCGCTGGCCGACGCGCTGGCCTGAACGGTGGCGGGCTGACCAGCGGCATGGACCCCGCCGGCGTGGGCGAACCGCCCGCGCCGGCGCTGCGCCGTGCCGTGCGCGGCTACCTCGACCACCTGACCGTCGAACGTGGCCTCTCCGCGAACACGCTCGCCTCGTACCGTCGGGATCTGGACCGCTATCTCGCGACCCTGGTCGATGCCGGCGTCGCCGACCTCGCGTCGGTCGGCGCCGGCCTCGTCGAGTCGCACCTGGCGCGACTACGCGCCGGCGACGACGTACACCCGCCCCTCGCCGTCTCCTCCGCCGCCCGCGCGGCCAGCGCGGTACGCGGCCTGCACCGCTTCGCGCTGCGCGAGGGCCTGGCCGGCGCCGACCCGAGCCGCGACGTCCGCCCGCCCACGCCGCCCCGGCGGCTGCCCCGGGCGTTGCCGGTCGACGACGTGGTCCGGCTGCTGGAAACCGCCGGCCCGATCACCGCGACCGGCGACGACGCGCCCCTGGCGCTGCGCGACCGGGCGCTGCTGGAGTTCCTGTACGGCACCGGCGCGCGCATCTCCGAAGCGGTCGGCGCCGCCGTGGACGACCTCGACACCGACGAGGGCACGGTGCTGCTGCGCGGCAAGGGCGGCCGGGTGCGGCTGGTGCCCATCGGTGGGTACGCCGTCGACGCGGTCCGCGCCTACCTGGTCCGGGCCCGCCCCGGCCTGGCCGCCACCGGTCGGGGCACCCCGGCGGTGTTCCTCAACGCCCGTGGCGGCGCGCTGTCGCGCCAGGGCGCCTGGGGCATCCTGCGCCGCGCCGCCGACCGGGCCGGGCTGCCCGTCGTCGGGCCGGCCGCCGTGTCCCCGCACACCCTGCGCCACTCGTACGCCACCCACCTGCTCGACGGCGGCGCCGACGTCCGGGTGGTCCAGGAGCTGCTCGGCCACGCCTCGGTGACCACCACCCAGGTCTACACGTTGGTCACCGTGGAGCGGTTGCGCGAGGTGTACGCCACCGCCCACCCCCGCGCCCAGGGCTGAACCGGTCGCGGTCGGCGCCGACACGCCGGGCCGGTGCCGAACCCCCTGCTGGTCGGTGGCGTACAGTCGGCATCGGCGCGGACCTCCTGGAGCGACACGGCCGGGGTGCGCAGCGGCGCCGCGAAGGACGTCGGACGGCTCCGACGCCGGGTGGGTCGTCGGGAGGGGGCAACGAGCACATGGCTGGCAACGGTGACCGTGCCGAGACCTGGACGTCGGAGCTCCGCGAGCAGCAGGCCACGCTCGGCGCGGACCTGGGTCCTGCGGACCCGGCTGCCTACACGATGCGCAAGCCCATCCCCGAGCCGATGCCCACCGACCGGCACGGCCCCGCGCGCATCATCGCGATGGCCAACCAGAAGGGTGGGGTCGGCAAGACGACCACCACCATCAACCTCGGTGCGGCCCTCGCGGAATACGGCCGCAAGGTCCTGCTGGTCGACTTCGACCCGCAGGGCGCCCTCTCGGTGGGCCTGGGCGTCAACCCGCACAACCTCGACCTGTCCGTCTACAACCTGCTCATGCAGGACGACGTGACCGCCGAAGACGTCCTGATCAAGACCGACGTTGCGGGCCTGCACCTGCTGCCGGCCAACATCGACCTCTCCGCCGCCGAGATCCAACTCGTCAACGAGGTCGCCCGGGAGATGGCCCTGGCCCGGGTCCTGCGCACGGTCCGCAAGGAATACGACTACATCCTGATCGACTGCCAGCCGTCGCTCGGCCTGCTGGCGATCAACGCGCTGACCGTCGCGCACGGTGTGCTCATCCCGCTGGAGTGCGAGTTCTTCAGCCTGCGCGGTGTGGCACTGCTGCTCGACACCATCGACAAGGTGCGCGAGCGGCTCAACTTCGACCTGGAGCTCGAAGGCATCCTCGCCACCATGTACGACAGCCGCACCACGCACTGCCGCCAGGTCCTCCAACGGGTGGTGGAAGCGTTCGGCGACAAGGTCTACCAGACGGTCATCACCAAGACGGTGAAGTTCCCCGAGTCCACCGTGGCCGGTGCCCCCATCACGACGATGGACCCGGCGTCCTCCGGGGCACGTAACTACCGTCAGCTGGCCCGCGAGGTGATCGCCGCCCAGTCGGAGCGGTAGCCGGAACGCCCGGTGCCCGTCTCGTGGACTACGGTCGTCCGGTGACCGCGCCACCCCTCGACCCGCCCGAGACCGCCGCTGCGGCCGTGGTCGACGGTGCGCAGCCCGCCGAAGCGGCTGCCACCGGCTTCACGGTGCGGCTGGCCAACTTCACCGGCCCGTTCGACCTGCTGCTGCAACTGATCGGCAAGCACAAACTCGACGTCACCGAGGTGGCCCTGCACACGGTCACCGACGAGTTCATCGCCTACATCAGGGCGATGGGCGACGACTGGGACCTGGACGAGGCCAGCGAGTTCCTGCTCATCGCCGCGACCCTGCTCGACCTGAAGGCGGCCCGGCTGCTGCCCGCCGCCGAGGTCGAGGACGAGGCCGACCTCGCGCTGCTGGAGGCACGGGACCTGCTCTTCGCCCGGCTGTTGCAGTACAAGGCGTACAAGGAAGCGGCGGCGCACATCGCCGAGCTGGAAGCCGTCGGCGGCCGGCGCTATCCGCGGGCGGTCAGCCTGGAGCCCCGCTACGCCGAGGCGCTACCCGATCTGGTGCTCGGCATCGGCCCCCAGCGGTTGCTGAAGCTGGCCGTGAAGGCGATGACCCCGAAGCCGGTGCCGGAGGTCTCGATCGCCCACGTGCACATGGTCCGGGTCAGTGTCCGAGAACACGCGGCCATCCTCACCGCCCGGCTGCGCCGGGCCGGCACGGCCACGTTCTCGTTGCTCTGCGCCGACTGCGAAGCCACCCTGGAGGTGGTGGCCCGGTTCCTCGCGCTGCTGGAGCTGTACCGGGAGGGGCTGGTGTCGTTCGTGCAGGAGCAGGCCCTGGAGGAGCTGACCGTGCGCTGGACCGGCCCGGCCGACGGCGACACCGAACTGCACGTCGACGAGTACGCCGGCACCCCGGCCGACGACCCGGAGCAGACGAGGGCTGAGCCTGAGCTGGTGCGGGCTGAGCCTGAGTCGGCGGGGGTTGGGCCTGAGTCGGTGCGGGTTGGGCCTGAGCCGGCGAGGGTTGGGCCTGAGCCGGTGGGCGGGGCCGGCGGGCGGGACGGGGCGGACACGACGGAGGGTGCACGGGATGAGTGACGAGGAACGCCGGGACTCGCTGGCCGACCAGGCTGCCGCCTGGGTGCCCCCGTGGGACCGCCCTCGCCCGCCCGCCGCCGACACCCCCGCGCCGCCGGACGAGTCAGCCGCACCACCGGACACCGACGAGCCCGGAGCGGCACCGCCCCGACCGGAGGCCGAATCCGCCGCCGGCTCCGGCGAGCCGGACCTGGGCCCGGGAGAGCCAGACCCGGACGGGGTTGCCTCGGACGAGGTGGACCCTGCGGCGACGGAGTTCGCTCCGGTGACGCCGGCCACGGCCGAGCCCGACCTCGGCGCGTTGACGCCGGATCGGGCGGGATCGGACCTGGGTTCGGTGACGCCGCCCACGGCCGCGGTGACGGAGGACACGGCAGGGGAGTCGGGCGGCGCTGCGGACGTACCCCGGAAGCAGCCGGCGGGGCGGCGGCGGGCGACGGCCGCGCCGGAGCCCGCGCCCGAGCTGTCCGACGCCGAGCTGCGCGGCGCGTTGGAAGCGATCCTGCTGGTCGTCGACGAGCCGGTCAGCGAGCTGGTCCTCGCCCAGGTGCTGGAGCAGCCCGCCGAGCGGGTCGGGCCGATGCTCGACGAGATCGCCGCCGGTTACACCGCGGCCGGGCACGGGTTCGAGCTGCGCCGGGCGGCCGGCGGGTGGCGGCTGTACACCCGGCCGGAATACGCTACGTACGTTGAGCGGTTCGTGCTGGACGGGCAGTCCGTGCGGCTGACCCAGGCGGCGCTGGAGACGCTCGCCGTGGTCGCCTACAAGCAGCCGGTGACCCGTTCGCGAATCTCAGCCATCCGGGGTGTGAACTGCGACGGGGTGATCCGTACGCTGGTAACCCGTGGCCTCGTCGAGGAGTGCGGCACCGAACAGGACAGCGGGGCGTTCCTCTACCGGACCACCACGTTGTTCCTGGAGAAGCTCGGGCTGAACACCGTCGACGAGCTGCCGCCCCTCGCACCCTTCCTGCCCGACGACGTAGAAGAGCTTGCTGATGCGACCCGATAACCGTGTCCCCAAACCCGACGCCCCCGTGTTCGAGGGGGCTGAGCGCCTGCAGAAGGTGCTCGCCGCCGCCGGCGTGGGTTCCCGGCGCGCCTGCGAAGACCTGATCTTCCGCCGCCGGGTCACGGTGGACGGGCGGGTCGCCAAGCTCGGCGACAAGGTCGACCCGGCCACCTCCGTGATCCACGTGGACGGGGAGCGCCTCCAGGTCGACGTTCGGCTGGTCTACGTGGCGATGAACAAGCCGCGTGGGGTGGTCACCTCCATGGCGGACGACAAGGGCCGCAACGAGCTGGCGGACTTCATCGGCGCGCGGCTGGAGCAGCGGGTCTACCACGTCGGGCGGCTCGACGCGGACAGCGAGGGGCTGCTGCTGCTCACCAACGACGGCACCCTCGCGCACAAGCTCATGCACCCCTCGTACCAGGTGCTGAAGACCTACCTCGCCGAGGTGGTCGGGCCGATCCCGCGCAACCTGAGCAAGCGGCTGTTGGCCGGCGTCGAGCTGGAGGACGGGCCGGTCAAGGTCGACTCGTTCAAGGTGGTGGACACTCTGGGTAAATCCGCCCAGGTGGAGCTGAGCCTGCACGAGGGTCGCAAGCACATCGTCCGGCGGTTGATGGATGAGGTCGGGCACCCGGTCACCCGGTTGGTGCGTACCTCGATCGGCCCCATCCGGCTCGGTGAACTGCGCACCGGCCGGCTCCGGCGGTTGACCAACGCCGAGGTCGCCGCCCTGTTCGCCGCGGTGGGTGACTGACCCCCGAGTTCGGGGTACGGCAGCCGGTAGGCTCCACCGACGGCCGGGACGCGGCCGCCCGGGTGGCGCGGGTCGCCCCCGGCGGCGTCGCGCGCGGGTTCGCCAGACGACCCGGCATGATTGATGACGATTGACAACCGCTTGCGGCGCCAGCTCACCGGGCGATCCGTGAGGTACGGGCTGAGGAGGACACGGTGGAGGAAAACGTACGGTTCGGGCGATGTGTGGTCGCCGTGGACGGGCCGTCCGGTTCGGGTAAGTCAACCGTGTCGCGGCGGCTCGCCGCAGGCATCGGTGCGCGCTACCTCGACACCGGAGCGATGTACCGGGCGATCACGTGGGCCGTGCTGCGCTCCGGCGTGGACCTCACCGACGCCGCGTCGGTGGCCAAGGTCGCCGGCGAGGTCGACCTGCGCATCGGCACCGACCCGCAGGGGTACGGCGTGACCGTCGACGGGGTCGGCGTGGACGCGGAGATCCGTGGCGCCGAGGTGACCGCAGCGGTCTCCGCCGTCGCCGCCGTACCGGCTGTTCGTGAGCTGCTCGTCAGCCGGCAGCGCGAGATGATCGCCAACGCTGGTCGGATGGTGGTCGAGGGTCGCGACATCGGCTCGGTCGTGGCGCCGGACGCCGACCTGAAGGTCTTCCTGACCGCCTCCGAGGCGGCCCGTGCGGCCCGGCGCAGCGCCGAGGACGCCGCCGACGTGGCGGCCACGGCCGCCGACCTGGCGCGGCGGGACCGTCTCGACTCGACCCGCAAGGTCAACCCGCTGGCCCAGGCGCCCGACGCGGTCGTGCTGGACACCACCGAGCTGGGCATCGACGAGGTCGTGGCGCGGATGCGCGACCTGCTCACCGAGCGGAGCGTGGCATGAGCGAGCGGAGCGAGCGAATCATCGGGCTCGGCGTGGTTGTGCCTCATGGCGCTCCGGAGCGAAGCGGAGGAGTGGCATGAGCGAGGGTTCCTGGGTGGAGCTGCGCGAGCCCGACGTCGCCGTCGAGGAGCCGAGCGGCCCGCAGCCGGTGGTGGCCGTGGTTGGCCGCCCCAACGTCGGCAAGTCGACGCTTGTCAACCGGATCATCGGTCGCCGGCAGGCGGTCGTCGAGGACGTTCCCGGTGTGACCCGCGACCGGGTCCCGTACGACGCGCAGTGGAACGGCCGGGCGTTCACCGTGGTGGACACCGGCGGTTGGGAGCCGGACGCGAAGGACCGGGCCGCGGCCATCGCGGCGCAGGCCGAGACGGCGGTCGTCACCGCCGACGTGGTGCTCTTCGTGGTCGACGCGATGGTGGGCTCCACCGACGTGGACGAGGCAGCGGTGAAGATGCTGCGGCGCAGCGCCAAGCCGGTGATCCTGGTGGCCAACAAGGCCGACAACAACTCCATCGAGATGGAGGCGACCTCGCTGTGGTCGCTCGGTCTCGGTGAGCCGTTCCCGGTGTCCGCGCTGCACGGACGCGGCTCCGGCGACCTGCTGGACGCCATCCTCGCCGCATTGCCGGAGGCACCGGCGATCGTGGAGAACCGCCCACGCGGACCGCGCCGGGTGGCGCTGGTCGGGCGGCCGAACGTCGGCAAGTCCAGCCTGCTCAACCGGTTCTCCGGTGAGGAGCGGGCGGTCGTCGACTCGGTGGCGGGCACCACTGTGGACCCGGTGGACAGCCTGGTCGAGATCGGCGGTCAGACCTGGCAGCTGGTGGACACGGCCGGACTGCGCAAGCGGGTCGGCAAGGCCAGCGGCACCGAGTACTACGCCAGCCTGCGCACCGCCGGCGCGATCGAGGCCGCCGAGGTGGCCGTGGTGCTGCTGGACTCCAGCGAACCGATCAGCGAGCAGGACCAGCGGATCCTGTCGATGGTGACCGAGTCGGGCCGGGCGCTGGTCATCGCGTTCAACAAGTGGGACCTGGTCGACGCCGACCGTCGGTACTACCTGGACAAGGAAATCGACCGGGAGTTGCGCCGCATCCCCTGGGCGCTCCGGCTGAACCTGTCGGCGATGACCGGCCGTGCCGTGGACAAGCTGGCCCCCGCCCTGAACAAGGCGTTGGCCAGCTGGGAAACCCGCGTGCCGACCGCGCAGCTCAACCAGTGGCTGACCGCGCTGGTGCAGGCCACCCCCCACCCGGTGCGAGGTGGACGGGCGCCGCGGATCCTGTTCGCGACGCAGGCCGGCGTGGCGCCGCCACGGTTCGTGCTCTTCACCACCGGTCCGCTGGACGCCGGCTACCAGCGCTTCGTCGAGCGCAAGCTCCGCGAGGAATTCGGGTACGAGGGCAGCCCGATCGAAATCTCGGTACGCCCGCGCAAGAAGCTCGGCCCCGGCGGCAGAGGCAAGGCGCACGGCTGACCCACCCTGTTCTGTCGAAATGCCGGATGGGCCCTCCCGCCCATCCGGCATTTCTCCTACCCCACCCTCCTAGGACGCTTTAGGGGGTGTGCGGTGGTTCGGTTACCACGCGACGCCGGTGGGGCCTGTGCGGGCGACCCGAGAGTGCTGCGCTAAGCTGTACCGGCTGCCGCGGGGGAAACCACGCGGGGGCGGGACGTGGCGCAGCTTGGTAGCGCACTTGACTGGGGGTCAAGGGGTCGTCGGTTCGAATCCGGCCGTCCCGACGCAGGTCAGAGGGCTGATCCGGAAATCGGGTCGGCCCTTTCGCCGTTCTGGGGACCAAGATCAGTCAAGTTGGAGTGTGTCTAGCGCTGCTTGACCGCTGGTCAAGCCATGTGGCCAGCCCTGTTGCCCGCCGAATTGCTCTCTTCGCATCGTCAAGGCGGCCCCGTCGCGGGCCGCCTTGACGATGCCGGACCTGGGCCGGGCCGATGGCCTCCCTAGACGCGCGGCAGCGCGAGCCAGTCCTGCCAAGTAATGTCGCGGCCCAGATAGCGGGGCTGCTGGAAGGGCCAGTCGGCGGCAATCCATTGCGGCACCAGCGCGTCGAGCGCGCGCTCCACCTCGCTGCCTACGAGGTCGTCCACCACCCACCAGGAGACCTCTCCGTCGGAGCCGGTGCGCTCGGGCGGATCGATGTAGACGCAGCCGAAGATCGTCGTCTCCTCGTCGTCCAGCAGCGCGTAGTTGAACGACTGGTGCGCGGCTATCTCCTTCTCGTGCCGCAGCAAGTCGATGCGGTCCTCTTCATAGGTCATCGTCTCCTTGGGCCAACCCCAGGCCGGGCCGAAGATCTCCCACAAGCGCTCTCGGGAGCCCATCACGGCGGGGTAGTCGATCGCGGTGTCCGCCTCCCGGATCGGCCGTAGGTGAAGCGCGGTGTTGGGCACGGGTACGTAGACGGGGTGGACGAAGTCCTCAGGCAGCCAACTCATAGGGGTCGAGGCTACAACCGGTCGACGCGGGATGATCTAGGCGCCTGGACGTGGCGGCCAGTGTGGCGAGGCAGGTCAAGCTAGGCCGCCGCCGTGCGACTTCCGGCTGGGTCCGCACTTCCTAAATCGCGTGTTGCAGTCGCCGAGGGTGTCAGCGCTTTGGGGACCAGGTGGGGACCTCACGGTGTGCGCGATGGTGTCCGGCATGCCGTCGACTGCACGGCCTGATCGTGGGATAGCGTGCGTGACGTACGTGGACGTGTGGCGAATCGTCCTGGGGGTCAAGGGGTCGTCGGTTCGAATCCGGCCGTCCCGACTGGTATTCACCAGCGGATAT